>JAHHTX010000068.1 GCA_020024255.1 Anaerotignum sp. | reverse complement strand
CGTTTCACTATGGCAATTCAAGGTTTTTTCATGTATAATATGAGATATTATGGATTTTTAGTAGGAGGGGATTTTTTTGCTCGAATTCGATACTCCCATGAGCAATATGGCGCAAATAAAAGTAATCGGTGTAGGCGGCGGCGGAAACAATGCGGTAGACCGAATGATTGAAGATGGATTAGAAGGCGTAGAATTTATTTCTGTCAATACAGACGGACAAGCTTTGGCAAAGGCAAAATCCGGCACCAAAATACAGATAGGAGAAAAGCTCACAAGAGGTCTTGGAGCAGGCGGTGACCCTAGCATTGGGGAAAAGTCTGTTGAAGAAACAAAGGACGAGATTGCACAGGCACTGAATGGTGCAGATATGGTATTTATTACAGCAGGTATGGGTGGTGGCACAGGCACAGGTGCAGCACCTAAAATTGCGGCAATTTCCAAAGGATTGGGCATTTTGACAGTTGGTGTTGTGACAAAACCCTTTGGTTTTGAAGGCAAGAAAAGAATGAGCAATGCAGAAAAAGGAATTGCAGAACTGAAAAAGAATGTAGATACATTGGTCATCATTCCAAACCAAAGACTACTTAGTGTAATTGACAAAAAGACAACTTTGACAGAGGCATTTAAAAAGGCAGATGAAGTGTTGAAACAAGGTGTACAGGGTATTGTCGATATGATTTACAGACCCGGTATGGTTAACCTTGACTTTGCCGATGTGCGTACAGTCATGACAGATGCAGGCATTACACATATGGGAATTGGACAGGCAAGCGGTGAAAATAAAGCGGAAATGGCTGCCAAAATGGCTATCGAGAGTCCATTGTTGGAAACAAGCATTGATGGGGCGAAAAATGTGCTCATCAATATTTCCGGTAACAGTGATTTGGGCTTGATGGAGGCAGCAGAAGCCACAAACTTTATCCGTGAGGCAGTTGACAGCGAAGCAGGCATTATCTTTGGTACATCAATAAATGAAGATTTGCAAGATGAGGTTGTGATTACTGTTATTGCAACAGGACTGGAAACAGAAATTCCAAAGGTTGAAATTTCAAGACGTTCTGCAGCACAGCGTGTCAGACAGGAAGACACTGCAGAGGCAATGGAGTCTGTTTCTTCCGCAGAACAGGCAGAAGAGGCACCAATGGAAGAAAAGCGTGCTGCCAGAAGATTTTTGGACGAGCGTGAATCTGAAATTAAAATTCCAGATTTCTTAACAAGAAAAAGATTCTGATTCATCACATAAAAAGAAGGCGTGTTCTATGCACGCCTTTAGGTCGTTAAAAAAGCAGTTTGTAAAATTAGACTTCTTTAAAGATGGTTTATGAGAAAAAAGGCTTGTTACAGTTGAATCATATCATCAATCATATGGCTGATTTTATCACGGCTGATTTTTTCTGTAATAGCCTGTTTTACAAACGTGTCTTTGCTGTATCCGTGTTCTGTCAGGTATTCTTCGAATAAGGCAAAGGTTTTGGCATCCAGTGTCACTGTGAGCTTTTTGTTCTTTGACTTGGAAGAAGAGGAGGCTGCTGTTTTTTTAGATGTATTTTTTTCTGCCATTGGGAATATCCTTTCTGTTTTTTTGATTGATTTTGAAACAGTCTAAAGAAGATGTTGTATATTGTAACATATTATACCATAGAAGAAAGAAAAAAGAAATCTTTGCAGCAATTTGAGTTGGCAGGCATAAAAGCTGGGAAAAGAAGAAGGTGATGGAATGAAACAGATTTTAAAAGGTCTGCTGGGTATGGCAGCGGCGGCAGGTGCTTTTTTATATTGGCAGGATAATGGACTTATGGTATCACACCAGATTTACAGGGGAAATGTGCCACGGGCATTTCATGGATACAAGATATTGCTGATTTCCGACTTGCAGAATAAACGATTCGGAAAAGGGCAGAAGCATTTGATTTATAAAACGGAATGTACAGCACCAGATATGATTGTCATTACAGGGGATTTGATTGACCGCAATCGAACAAATTTGGACGCAGCAATGGAACTGATTCATGCCATTGTCGATATTGCGCCAGTGTATTATGTTTCTGGTAATCATGAACATCAATCTGGTCGTTTTGCAGAACTTTCGGAGCGTCTTCGAAAAGCAGGAGTAAAAATATTGGATAACGGGAAATCTGTGGTAGAACGCAAAGAAGATACCATTACGCTTTTGGGGCTTTCAGATAAAAGTGTGAATCCATATTATAAAATGGCACTGCGTACGTTGAAAAAAGGTGGAAAAGAAGACGATTTTACGGTTTTATTGTCCCATCGTCCAGAATTATTTATGGATTATGTAGATGCAGGGGTGGATTTGGCTTGTTGTGGTCATGCCCACGGCGGACAAACCAGATTGCCATTTATTGGCGGACTCTTTGCACCCCATCAGGGCTTGTGCCCCAAATATACAAAGGGAATGTACAGAAAAGGCAAGACAGCTATGGTAGTAAGCCGTGGTCTTGGTAACAGTACATTTCCGTTCCGTATCTTCAATCGTCCCGAATTAGTGGAAATTACACTTTTTCGTAGAGGATAAGTAATACAAAGAAAAGGAGAATTTGATTATGGCACAAAATCCCATTGTAACGTTTCAGATGAAAGATGGAAAAGTAATAAAAGCGGAACTTTATCCGGAAATTGCACCAAACACAGTAAATAACTTTATTTCATTGGTTAATAAGCATTTTTATGATGGATTGATTTTCCATCGTGTAATTAAAGGTTTTATGATTCAGGGTGGATGTCCTGACGGAAACGGTATGGGTGGTCCGAATTATTGTATCCATGGCGAATTTGCCTATAACGGCTTTGAAAATAATTTGAAGCATGAAGCAGGTGTCTTGTCTATGGCTCGTTCTATGCACCCTAACAGTGCAGGTTCCCAGTTCTTTATCATGCACAAGACTTCTCCCCATTTGGATGGGCAGTATGCAGCATTTGGCAAGGTCATAGAAGGCATGGACGTGGTAGACAGCATTGCAGAAACAGAAACGGATTATACCGACAGACCTTGTGAAGATCAGGTCATGGAAACGGTAACTGTGGAAACATTTGGTGAAACATATCCGGAGCCGGAGACAAGAGAAGCATTATAAAAATATACGAATCAATTAAGAGAAATAAAAAAAGGAGATGCACAAAAACAGTGCTCAGAAAAATGCAGAGGGCTTATTGCCTGTTTTTTAAGCAGCTTTTGCCACTGTCTGATTTTTGATGGTACTTGTACAGATTAAACAAAATCCGTAAAGGCAAACAGCACAGGCTTAAACAACGAAAGCATAATTGAATCTGAAATTTTTATCATTCTTTACAATCCACTGGTCATTGCAGTTGGATTGGCATAGAATAAGTTTATGAAGTTTTTGTGTGTTATGGAAGTTACAGAATAATACCAAACGGCTGCATGGGGAACTCCCTTTGCTGCCGTTTTTTATATTATTTTGCCCCACTGCACTTTCGTACAGTGGGGCTTTTTGTAGGGGCTTTTTGTAGGGGCTTTTTGTACATTAACCTTTTATATGGCTTTTCGTAAAAATCAAAATTGTATTATTGTATTCCTATGCTGCCTGAATGAGCGAGATTAAAGGAATACCTGATTCTGCAAGTTGCATCATGTTATCCCTGCAGTTTTCATATAAACGGAAAATACGAAGGGCTTTTTCTTCGTCGCCGTATACTTTCCAATAGCCAACACATTTATAATCCATACCTTTTTTCTGTATGAAGGCAAATACGTCAGCAGGAGGATAACCCAGAAAAAAACCAATTTCATGAGGAAAATCACCCTGGACAAGAATACGTTTCCGTAAGTACCGTAATACAGCAGGAAGGGTATTTTTTTGTCCCGTTGTTTCTGGATACCCCAAAGAAAGCAGATGTTTTTTTACAGAAGGAACACGAAGACGGCGCAACATGGCTGCTGGTCGGTATACCAATACAAAAATGCGGTTTTTGCAACTATATAAATAGGTAATGCAGATGCCAAAAGGGGCAAGCTGCTTTTGGTACAATGCAATTTCCTTCTGGTATGCGGGCATCACCGAAAAGGGGAAGGAAAACAGATTCGCCTGTTTTCTGCCTAAAAGGGTTGGTGCTGCATGATGAATCAATTCTGCTTCAAAATGAGACATGAAAACACTCCTTCCATATGTTAGTCTAAACTAACTATTGTGAAAAAAAATAAAGAAATCCAAAATGATTTCACATTTTTTAACAACAGTATTGTGACAAAATTTTCTTTAATGCAGATGAAGAACTGCTGTGAGAACGTGCAATAGAGATATTATTTTTTGCTGCTTCCTGAACCGCACCTGTTGCCATAATATGGGAAACAGTGGAAGTGAACAAAATAATTAAATCTGCTTTACCGATTTGGGAACGGAAATTCCCCGGAAGCTGTGTAAAGACTTTGCTTTTACAATTATATTTTTTACAGATTTCTGTATACTGGCGTACCATTCTGTCGTGTCCGCCGACGATGACTACACTCATGAAAAAACCTCCTTAAACACTAAATTTGGCTGTATTACAGTCTATCGAATAAATGTTAGTTATAACTAACTGTCTAAGTATATATTACTACGCTCTTCCTTGTGTGTCAATATATTTTTTGGAATTTATAAACATTTTGTAAAATAGCATGAAAAAGGAAGTGTACAAAAACAGCTTTGAGAAAAATGCAGAGGACTTATTGCCTGTTCTTTTAAGCATCTTTTTGGTGCAGTCTGTTATAGCTTTTCAAATACACTGACAATTTCAGCTGGATTGGCGTAGAATAGTTTATATGGTATTTTGTGTGTTATAGAAGTTGCAGAATAACACCAAATGGCTGCAAAGGGAGTTCCCAATGCAGCCGTTTTCCTGTATTATTTTGTCCCATTGCACTTTCGCACAGTGGAACTTCTTTGTTGGAGCTTTTTGTACAGCCCCCTCTTACCTTCATAAAAAATAGGAGTTTGTTGTATGAAAGCGTAACTTTGTCTACAGGCTGAAACTTTCAAAAAGGAAGTCTTTTCTGGATATCTGCTATTATGGAATATCAATAACAATATTGCCTACTGTAATGGAAGCAATCTCATCTAAAGGGATAATGGAAGAAAATCCAAAATGCCTTTGAATCACGGAATAGGTGGTTTCTGGTGATAGATGGGAACCTCCTGTGGGGATTTTATCCGTACTGGCAGGTATATCTTCGACTGCCAAACTTAATGTAGTGCCATCTTTTTTTGTGAGAAACCATTCTATATCTTTGATAAAACGAGTTGTATCATGTTGTATCTCCTCCTCTGAAAAACCTTCTTTTTCTTCAGCTGTTTTCCAAGTAAGAGGAATATCGTTTGCTGTGTATTCTACATGTGCAGCGATAGGAGAAAGAGTAATATTTTTTACTGTAAAATCTATACCACCTTTTGTAAAGGTTTGTTCAACAGGAATGGTGATACCTGAATCGATGTAATCTAACTTATAACGTAATGTCCATGTCCCCTCTATAATGGGAATATCTTTTTTCTCTGCAGCGTCCCAACGGCAAAGATTTGTAAATTTTGCTTTGATCCATTTTTCATTGGGAATGGGGTTCTGTGTGTGCATCACATAGATAAAAGAAAGACGGTTATTTTCCTGCTGTACAAAGCGACAGCCAATATTTTGTACACCAAGTTCTACGTTTATGTTGCGATTATACCAACGTACATCTGTATCTTTAAAATATAATGAGGATAGATCGGTTTCTGATAACTCTATGGGACTATGGTCATTCTTTTCCATGGTGTAAATCATAAAGACGTTGTTTGCATCTCCAACAACAGCATTTGCTGTTACCGTGATACCATTGTCTGTGTCAGAAACGCCAATTGGTTGACCGATTTCATCTAGCAGTATATTTTCATTGGTGCCATATAGAGGAGCGAAGGCTTCAGAGCCTGTGTGTAAGACACCATATGCACAAGCACTGACTGTACATATAAGCATAGCAACAGCCACAAGGGTTCTTTTTGGCACTGGGATTTTTCTTTTCGAGAGAGGAGTTTCCTGCTGCAATTTTGCAGTTAGTTTCTCTTTTTCCTCTTCTTTATAACAGATTTTATCCATTTCTTTTTGATACAGTTTCTGTATTTCCTTCATATATCTCGCCTCCTAATATCGTTTTTAGCTTTTTTCGTCCTCTTGCCAGTCTGGTATGCACAGTTGGTGTGGGAATTTTTAAGATTTTACCAATTTCGTAGGCCTTATACCCTTCATAATAATGTAGATGAATAACAGTACGGTACTTTTCTGGAAGCTCTGCTACTGCCCATAGGATTGAGGATTCTTCCATCAATGTACCATTCTGTTCCTTGCAGTTTTCTAAAGAGCAGGTGCGTGTATGATATGCACTTTTTAGTATATCCTTACAGACATTAGCAGTCATGCGGAGAAGGAAGGATTTTTCATGGGAGGGATTTTCAAACCTTCTGTTTTTCTGTAAAATTTTCATAAATACAGTTTGACAAACATCTTGTGCATCAGCTTTGTTTTTTAAATATGTATAGCTGAGTCGTAATATGGTATCTGCATATTCCTTGACCAGATATTCTATATATGCCTTCTGCTCCACACTTTTTCACTCCTTTCTTTTGTGTGTTCTTATAGAATACGAATGGAAACAGGAAATACTTTCATTTTGAAAAAATAATGATAACAAAGTAGAAAGGGATAAAGAAAATCTTTTTTTCACAGTGTAGCGAAAAACTAAACATAAAACAAGAGCAGTAGTTTTCTGATTTTAGAACGGAAAACTTCAAGTGAAAGGTATTGAGCGGTGCAACGCACTTTCGGCGTGACCAAGAATACTTTTTGTGTTCCGGTTATTGAAAAAGAAACAGAGAAACGTAAAAGCACAAAAACAGAAAGGTATACAGAAATTCCCGAATAAACGCTATGTATCTTCCATGAGTTTGTTGAGAAATGTTGTTTAAGCTGCAAACGACACTAAGTGCAAGAACTGCATGCAGAAAATTGCATATAATATCAGAGCATTATATTGGAGCATAGGAACTTTGCAAGTATCCAAATTCACTTCATCAAGACAAGAATGAGAAAAACGGTATAGCCAAAGCCATACCGTTCTCTCTTAATCCACGATGTTTTTTATGGGGACAACATTTGCATATTCGTTTTTTCACTTATTTTAGTAAGTTTGTAATGGAATCAAATAAATTGCTGTCTGCTTTGATTTTTTCCTCATTACCGATGGTGCAAAGATTATCCGTTTTACCGATTTCCGTAAGGAAATCAGCAAACTGCTGTAAATCCGCAACTGATGTTTCGAGGATTTCAGTACGTTCTTTTTGCCGCATTTCTTCTGTGATTCCGGAAATATACAAGGAAACAGCATAATCAATCCATTCAGTGTTGGTTTTGGGCTGGTCGTAGCGGTTAATGGTGCCTAAGATATATTTTGTCATTTCCCGTTCACTCGCCGTAAAAGAAGAAATTTGATTGCCCAGTTCTTTGTAGATGTCATAGGTTCTCTTTAAGTTCGGATCTCTGTAGGAATAGAAATAGATGCCGCCGTTCCTTTGGAAGTTGCAGCCACATCCATAAGCACCTCCTTGTACACGCACTTGATTCCAGAGATATTCTAAATTTAATACAGTGCGGAGTACCTGTAGTTTTCCGCTGTAGTTTTCTCCAAGTTTTTCTAAATCCCAAGACAGGGCATTATACTGTACACCGGAAGCCAGAGAGAAAGCCTCTTTTCTACTATTTCCGGAAATCGTGAGTATTTCCTGAGGGGTTTCTTCCTGTGGCAAACGAGAAATAAAGAAAGAGAAGTCCTGTTCAAAACCTGAGAGCAATTCTTTGTCACAGCCAACAATGGTTTTCAAATTGGGGGCAGAGAACACAAGTTTTGCTGTTTTTTGTAGTGTGGAAATGACTTCTTTGGGATTCGTTTCCAATTTCTGTGCGGTTTCTTTTAAGAAGCGATGATAGTCAATGCCGCTGGTTTGCTCTTTGATGGCTGCACCTGTGGAAATTGCACCACGACTTCGGGAAATTGCTGCCTGATGGGCATAGTTCTGGAAATATATTTCGCCTTTCAAAAGAGCGGATTTGATGATTTTTTTCAGGCTTTCCACAGCGGTATAATCGGAACTTGTGAGGATTTCTTCCACAAAAGCAAAAGCCTTCTGTAAGTCTTCGGACAGTACCTTGAAGTTGACAGCCGCAAAAGCGGAATAGGTTTCTGCATTTTTACTATATATATCATTGCTGCAGGCAAAACCGCCGAAAATACGGTCGATTTTGGAGGAAAGTTCTGTGAAATCTGTTTGTGCGGTATCTACTTTACCTAAAATCTCTGTCAAAAGACCCGTATAAGGAATCAGTTCCCAAGGCAGGGAGGCAGGAAACAACAGCTGAATATAGAGCAGTCCCTGTGTATCCATAGGTACATAGAGATAAGGTTGCGTGCCACAGGTTCTTTCTTCCCAAGAGACTTTTCTTACCTTTGGGTCAATATCTTCCCTTTGCAAAAGAGGAATCTGTGCAAGAAACTCTGGTGTGTCCGGTGTGTTTTGAAATTCTGCTAAGGCTTTGGCATCTTCGTCCAGTACTGCTAGTTCGTCCGGTGTCATTTTTGCAATACGGGTAGCCATTTTGTCCCGAAAGTCATCGTCCTCTCTTTTCTGTAAACCTTCTTCAGGTAGAAAGAGGATTTTTGTTTTATCTTTATGCTCCAGTAAATGGGTTTTAATGAAGGTTTGCAGATAACCCTTTTGGATTTCCTCTTTCAGTTCTGTAAATATTTGGAGGGGGTGCAGTGGAGCAAAGGGATCTTTGTCATGAAGCCAGCTTTTCATCTGCTGTGTGTGATAGACCAAGCCTTTTGGTCGGGAGCCGTAATCTTCTTCTCGCAGCAAAAATTCAAATTTCTTTAGGCTACCTTCCAGTAAATTATCATCAAAGCCTGTTTCCGCTAACTCGGAAAGGGTGTCCTCTACGATTTTGCAGAAATTGGTGAAGTGATTTGCATTTCCTTTTTTGGCAATGATACTGTATACCATTTCATAGGTTGAGGAATCAAAGAATCCTTCTGCTTCTTCGCAGATATCTGCATCTCGCAGTTTATTTTTCAAAGGGGAGGCATTTGTTTCTAAAAGCAGATATCCTAAAATCTGCATTGCCATAATGTCTTTAAGATTTGTGCATTTCCCCACTTTGAAGTTATAGGCAAAATAGCCTTTATCAAAGTCTGTTTCTCCTTCTTCAGCAGGATACGTTGCTCGTATGGTGCAGTTGGGGTTGGGAACAACGGTTTCCTGAATGGTAGGTAAGTCCTGCGATACAGTGTAATGAGAAAGGTACGCTTCATCAATATGCTGCAAGCAGGACAGAATATCCATATCCCCATAAAGGTATAAATAGCTGTTGGAAGGGTGGTAGCATTTTCTGTGGAAATCTAAAAAATCTTCGTAAGTCAGGTCGGGAATTTCTGCAGGCACACCACCGGATTCAAAGCCATAAGTGGTATTTCCAAACATACTTTGGGCAATAATATCGGAAAGGCGGCTTTCCGGATCGGATAAAGCTCCTTTCATTTCATTGAATACAACACCAGTGACTGCTCTGCCTGTTTCTGTATGTTCGTATCGCCAGCCCTCTTGCAAGAAAATAGCTTTCTTTTTGTAAATATTCGGATGGAATACGGCATCTAGATAAACATCCATCATGTTGCGGAAATCCTTTTCATTGCAGCTGGCAATGGGGTAGAGGGTTTTATCCGCATAGGTCATGGCGTTCAGGAAAGTGTTTAAAGAACCTTTTGCCAGTTCATTGAAAGGGTCTTTTGCACCATATTTTTCAGAGCCGCAGAGAACGGAATGTTCTAAAATATGGGGAGTACCACAGTTATTTTCCGGTGGTGTACGAAAAGTGGCAGAAAATACTTTATTGTTGTCTTTTGTGGCAAGGTAACAAAGTCTTGCACCACTCTTTTTATGGGAGAATAAATATCCTGTCGCATGGATATCATCAAGTTTTTCTTCTTTTATTAAGGTAAAGCCATGGTAGACTTTTCCGCATTCTAATGTTGTCATCGTTTTTCACTCCTTTTTCTTTCTTAACTATACCATATTTTAGAGGAATTAGTGAAAGAAAATAGAAAAAAATTAAAAAAAAGTGCTTGACATACAGATAAGTCTAATTTATAATAATTATCAAGTAAAAGTTACTAAATACTAATATGAAAATTGAGGAGGATATAAATTATGAAAAAATTTGTTTGTTCCGTATGTGGTTATGTACATGAAGGTAATGCTGCTCCCGCAGAATGTCCTGTTTGTCATGTAGGTGCTGATAAGTTTGTTGAACAGAGTGATGACATCACATGGGCTTCCGAACACGTTGTAGGTGTTGCAGAAGGTGCAAGCGAAGATATTTTGGCTGATCTGAAAGCACATTGCGAAGGTGAATCTATGGAAGTTGCTATGTATCTTGGTATGGCAAGAGTAGCAATCAGAGAAGGTTATCCTGAAATTGGTGCATACTTTGAAAAAGCAGCTTGGGAAGAAGCTGAACACGCAACAAAGTTTGCTGAACTTCTGGGTGAAATCTTCACCAATTCCACAAAGAAGAATCTGGAAATGCGTATTCCTGCAGAAAGTGGTTCTTGTGCAGCAAAAACAGATATTGCAAAACGTGCGAAAGCAGCTAACTTGGATGCAATCCATGACACAGTACATGAAATGGCTCGTGATGAAGCTAGACACGGCAAAGCTTTCCAGGGTCTGTACAACAGATACTTCAAATAATTTAAATAATCCCATGACATACAATATCATATAGTGATATAAAAATAGCAGGTTATATTT
>JAHHTX010000067.1 GCA_020024255.1 Anaerotignum sp. | reverse complement strand
CATGGGAAGTGAATTCCCACTGCGGATTCCATTTGGGAAACCCTTCGTTTCCCAACCCCTTCCGCATTTTCGAAAAGAGATAAAAACTACTTTTCGACAGTTTGAAGACCATACAGCCTTTCTTGGCTGTACGGTCTTTCCATATTTTTTTATACTTTCTGTATTTGTATGATTTTTTCCATACGCTGGGCGATAATCTGATTATTGGTTAGTACACAAATCATATCAATTTTGTTTTTGCCAATCAGTTGACCTTCAAAAGTATTCTTCTTCACTGTGGTAATACGCACTTGCATACCACTTTTAAACTCGGCATCACCAAAGGATACTGTATCAATGGGAAACATTTCATGGCAGCGTGCCAAAATCTGCTCCATATCTACCTGTCCCCAGGTTTTTGCACCGTTATTTCTCGTTTTTGCAACCAATATCAACTTGTCCACAAAAAACCAAATGGCATAAGCTGCCAATGCCGCAAAGAAAACTTCCTTCCATGACAGTGCCGTAATTCTTTCCCATATGGACATACTTCATCCCCCTTGTTCTTTATTCTCAATTCTCTATTCTTATTTTCACGCTTATTCTATTTTATTCTTCTGCTTTGTCCTGATGAAGATAACGATAAATGTCCCGTTTGGAAACACCTCTATCCTTCGCTGTCTGCTTCATGGCGTCCTTTTCACTCATGCCTTTTTGCAGATAATGCTCCATATGTTGCCTAATGGAAATACTTTCCCAGCTTTCTATTTCCACCTTTCTCTGTTCTTCCAGAGAAAATCCCTGCACCACCAATACAAACTCTCCCTTTGGCGGATTTTCTTTATAGTATGCCAAGTGTCCCCCAAAAGTATCCCTTCTGACCTCCTCAAATTTCTTTGTCAGTTCCCGTACTGTCGCAACTTCTCTGTCCAGGCTAAACACAGCAGAAAGTTCCTCCAGTGTAGCCAAAAGGCGGTGGGGTGCTTCATAGAAAATCATGGTGCGGTGCTCTTTCTCCATGGACGCAAGAACAGCACGGCGTTCCTTTTTGTCATAAGGCAAAAATCCCTCGAAAACAAAACGCCTTGTGTCCATACCTGATAGAACCAGAGCCACCACTGATGCTGATGCACCGGGGGCAACCGTAACGGGAATTTGCTTTTCATGGCACAGTTTTACCAAATCTGCACCGGGGTCGGAAATACCCGGCATGCCTGCATCGCTGACCAAGGCGATGTTCTCTCCTTTCAGCAGACGTTCCACCAGATGTTCTCCTTTTCCCGCCTTATTATGCTCATGGTAGCTTGTCATGGGGGTTTTAATATCGTAATGATTGAGGAGTTTCAGCGTATTTCTGGTATCCTCTGCCGCTATGACATCTACCTCTTTCAACATACGCAGCACCCTCACTGTGATATCTTCCAAGTTGCCAATGGGTGTTGCACATAAGTACAACGTTCCTGCCATATTTACGCCTGCCCTTCTCCGTAGTAGATTTCATCAATTTCTTTTGTATACACACCTGCTGTTTCATAGATAAGCAAAGGCGGCTGTACCTTCACCATTGGATTGCCCCCTCTAACTGCCTCCACCAATACCATAGAAGGCTCCTTTTCTGCATAAGAATGAACAAAACGCAGACGTTTTGGCTCTAAACCATACTGCCGCAAAAGCACCAATATATCCGTCAGCCTTTGAGGACGGTGTATGAGATAAAACCGCCCCTTTGGACGAAGCACATTTGCCGCTGTTTTTACCACATCTTCCAAAGTGCAGAGGATTTCGTGACGGGCAATGGCTTTGGGTGCAGAAGGATTTTGCAGTCCACCTCCTGCATTCATGTAAGGCGGATTGGACGTAACCACATCGAAGGAAGAGCCGCCAAACAACTTTACCGCTTCCTTGATATCTCCTTCTCTGATTTCCACTTTCTCTGCAATATCGTTGAGAAATACGCTTCGTTTTGCCATTTCCACGCTTTCTTTTTGGATTTCCAACCCGATAAAACGGCTGCCTTTCGTCCTTGCCTCCAAAAGAATGGGAATAATGCCCGTTCCCGTTCCCAAATCAAGGACATGCTCGCCTTTTTTTACCCGAGTAAAACCACTTAAAATAACAGCATCTACGCCAAAGCAGAATCGTTTGGGGTCTTGTATAATGTGATAACCGTTACGGTGCAGGTCATCCACACGCTCCCCTTTCCGAATTTCCACATCAGTCCTCATACTGTTTCATTCCCTCCAATGTAGGCTCTTGTTTTCTTCTTTTTTTGGATTTCAATACCTTGATTTCGTCTACATGGTAAAAAGCAATGGTGGGCGGGTCGTTTTCCGATGTCCGCACTGCTGCCTTTACCTGCTGCATCAGTACGTTGGTAGAAAGGATTTCTCCTACACCATCAGGTGTGGAAATCATATCCCCAACAAAAGGCAGTTTTTTGTTGAGTTCCTCATAAACGTCTTCTTCATATTTCAGGCAGCACATCAGTCTGCCACAAATGCCGCTGATTTTTGTGGGATTCAAAGAAAGATTCTGTTCCTTTGCCATTTTAATGGATACAGGCTGAAAATCCCCTAAAAAAGTGGCACAGCACAAGGGTCTACCACAGATGCCAATGCCGCTCAACATTTTGGCTTCATCTCTAACACCAATCTGCCGCAGTTCAATCCGCATACGGAATACTGCTGCCAATTCCTTGACCAATTCTCTAAAATCCACCCGTCCGTCGGAAGTAAAATAGAAAATCAGCTTGTTTCGATCAAAGGTCATTTCCACATCTACCAATTTCATATCCAATTTTAAGCGGATAATTTTTTCCAAGCAGATTTGAAAAGCCTCCTCTTCTTTTTTATCGTTATGCGCCACAATTTTCTCGTCTTCCTCTGTGGCTTTGCGCAGCACTTTTTTCAATGGCGGTATTACCTTTTCCTCTTCAACCATTGTATTGCCCTTAATGACGACACCATATTCTATCCCTCTTGCTGTTTCCACAATGGCATATTCATCTCGTGCAAACTGCAAACCGTCAGGGTCAAAATAATACATTTTTCCTGCTTTTTTAAAGCGGACTCCAACTACCTCTATCATGTTTCTTCTCCTTTTAACTGCATAAGCATAACCTCTATGGTCAGCCTGAAATTTGCATTTTGTGCAAGACGGCGGCGTGCTGCCACAATAGCATCTACCTGTTTTGCTATGTCTGCCGCCTCCTTCTGCCTATGGGAAAAAATAGTTTCCTCCCTATCCTTTTGCATAAGGACGTCCGGATTTTGCAGACATTTTGCCGCCAATACATCTCTATACCACAAAAGCATAATATCCAAAAAACGAAAATCATTTTTATATATTTCCCATTCTTTCGCCCAAAGCAGAACTTCTGCAAGGGGTGTTGTGGGCAGTCGTTCCAGTTTTTCCAAAATATCCTGCCGCATTTTATGAAAAGCACTATCCTCCAAAAGAGATAGAGCCTGTCCGATACTTCCTCCGGCATACGCACTGTATACCGCTGCCTCCTCATCGGAAAGCATTTTTTTCTCTTTCAAATATTGTTTGATTTCCGGTGTGGGTATAGGCTGCATCTGCAAAACCACCACACGGGAAAGTACCGTAGGCAAAAGCAGATTGGGCTGTTCTGCAAGCAGCAAAAAAATACCGTAAGCAGGCGGTTCTTCCAATATTTTTAACAGCGCATTTTGTGCCTGTGCCGTCATGGTATCCGCCTGCTCCACCAGATATATCTTATATGGATAACGGTATTGCTTTAATTTAATATCCTCCAAAATCTGCTCTCTGACATCGTCAACGCCCAACGTCTTCTTTTGCGGACGGACAAAAACAATATCGGGATGGCTGCCCGAAAGAAAGGCGGAGCAGCTTGGGCAATGACCACAGGGTTTCTCTCCTTCGCTTTCGCACTCCAAAGCCATGGCAAGGGTTTTGGCAAGCATCTTTTTTCCCATACCTTTGTCCCCTGTAATCAGGCAGGCATGAGAAACTCTGTTTTCTTTGAGGGCACGCTGCAAATGAGCCGTCAGCCGTGTATTGCCCAAAATGTCCGAAAAACGATACATTCCTTTCCTTTCTGCTCCTTTCTCACCGCAAGTACAATACTTCCTTAAAATTTATGGAATTGTTCCACATCTAATACAAATACTGTTGCACCGCCCACCCTTACTTCAATGGGTGCCATAATAAAGCCATGCATCGTTCCACAGGAAGAAGGCATAGTGGCATACTGTGTCCGTGCTTTACAATGATCCTCAATGGCTGTTAATGCCTGTTCTACTTTGTCATCTTCCACACCTGTCATCAGCGTTGTATTTCCGCTGCGCAGAAAACCACCCTTTGTGGAAAGACGTGTTACCGGTATTTCCTTATCATTGAGTGCAGAAATTACTTCTGATGCATCTTCATCTTGTATAATGGCTATAATCAATTTCATCGTATTACCTCCTTCATGTTTGATGTCGTGTTTGATGTTTTACATTTTATATCTTATCTCATTTATGCTTTATCCTGACTTTTTTCTTCCTGCTGCAAAAGGCAATCCAATGCTTTTTTTATTTCCGCAAACACCGTTTCCGGACTTTGCGTACCATCTACCCTATAAATCCGTCTGGGATTGGCTTTGCATAATGCCTGATACCCTGCATAAACCCGATCATGGAAGGAGAGCTGTTCCGTTTCCAAGCGGTCAAGGCGATGGTTTTCTTCTGTTTTTTTACGGGATAATCCTGTTTGTGGCGGCACATCTAAAAATACAGTCAAATCCGGAGAAAGTCCTTTTGTGGCAATATGGTTGACTTCTGCCACCACATCTCCTAAGCCTCTGCCCCAGCCTTGATAGGCAATGCCGGAATCCGTAAAACGGTCGCTAAGCACAACCTTTCCTTCTTTCAGGGCAGGCAGTATTTTTTCCTCAACGTGCTGTGCACGGCTTGCGGCATACAAAAGCATTTCCGCCCTATCTGTCAGTGCTGCATTATCCTTGTCAAGAATCAGCTCTCTTATTTTTTCTGCCACAGGCGTACCACCCGGCTCTCTTGTAACCACAACGGAAAAACCCTGCTTCTCCAGATATGATGTGATATTTCGCATCTGGGTAGATTTGCCGCTGCCATCACTTCCTTCTATGGAAATAAAATATCCTTTCATGCACCTTTCATCCTTTTTATGTCTAAGACTGCGGAAAACATCACTCCCCATGTCTTATTTTTTCTCTTGATTCCGTTTCTATTATACCATATTGCTCCCCACAAGAAAAGAAAGACCTCGCATTTTTCCCAAAACACGAGGTCTGATACTTATGCCATCTTTATAGAAATTTTTTTCTCAATATCAGCAGCTTTTGACCGGGATAAATCAAATCAGGATTTTCAATTTCATTGACCATCAGAATATACGGAATCGTTGTCTGATACTTCTTTGCAATGCTCCAAAGACTGTCACCTGCCTGCACCGTATAAATGACCGCCGCTGCGCCGCCGTCTGCAAGAGGCTCATCGGAAATGGAAAGTTCTGTCACTGCCTGTTGTTTCTCCTGCCGCAGTACACGGACATCTACCACAATTTCTGCACGCAGTTCTCCCTCTCTTGCGGAAGTCAATCGGAAATCCACTTCCTTTAATGCCGCTGCTGCCTGCATCATATCCCCTGCTTTTGCCCCTTTCACCTCAATTTTTTGGGTAAAGGGATATCCTCTGGTAATCACACAGACAGGATTTTCATCTTCTTCACAAAGGTACAGGATTTCCACCTGCAAAACCCCGTCTACGACTACTGCATCGTTTTCTACAACCATCTCGCCTAATATGACCTTGCCCCATGTGGCAACCGCCTGCATAATTGGGGTTTCCCCGGTTTCCAAGGATACGGTTTCTTTCTGTACAAACTCGTTGGCAGCACGCCCTACAACCCAGGGCAGTTCGATTTGTTCCGTTTGGATTTCCAGCTTTTTTCCGGGCATATAAGCATCAGTAATCCATTCCTGCTCTGTTTCCTCTGTGGCACAAACATCTACCCCCACTACTGCTGTAACGGAGAAAATTCTTGCTTCGCCATCATCATCTACCTGTGGCACAATGCTCCACTCCGGCACAGAAAGCCGTACATCTACTGCTGTTCCAGCCATGACTCCCGGTGCATCTACAAAACCGCTGAAAGGAATACTCCGTTCCACAGATATGGGCATGCCATCTTCCTCACCCTGATAGACAACGGAAACAGGAAGGCTGCCCCGCAAAGAAATCTTTCCTTCCAAGGGGCGAATTTCTTCCCCAATCACAGAAATATCCTCACAGAGAATCTCTCCGATATTGGGCTGCTCTGCCGCAAGAGAAATCTCATTTTTTATGGTAAACCTGTCCTTTTTCTCTGTTACGGGAGTATCCACACGGACTTTCTCCTTCAGCAGCTGTACGGATTCTCCGCCAACGTCTTCCAAAATATGTACCTCTTTTGTGTCCCATGCTTCCGTCCTGACCTGCACAACTGCCTTTACGCCGATTTTACGGTCATTAACGATTGTGCACTCCAAATGTGCCAAAGAAAGAGACAAATCCACTGTATTTTCTTTTCGAAGTCCTTCCACCTGCACCACATCATTGATGGGCAGAGAAGAAGTCAGTGCATAAACGGGTTTTTCTCCATATGCAGCACGATACAACACCGAAATTTGCAACTCTCCGGAAAAAGCCACCCGTTCCTCTCCTGCTTTCACTTCTTCCGGACACACTCTTCCCTGACAACGCAGCACTTCTTTGACATCCGGCTTGCTGTCAGGTACAATAACATCACCTTCCAGCAAAATCTGGGATGTCTGTTTTCCCTTCTGCTGTTTGAGGGTGATTTTTTCTTTTGCCAAATCCAAGGGCATATTGATAACCTCCTTCACCATATATACGGCAGTTTCAAGGTAATACCTTTCGGGACATCCCTGCCTGTGCAGATGCCTTACAGCCTTTCTATGTAAATATATGACCAAAGGACAGATTTATGCCAAAGTAGGCGTATTCCGCTAGAAAACCGCAGATACGCCTACTTCTCTTTATTGCCAAATTTTTCTTTTTTACTATTCATGGCTGATGTCATCACGGTTTTCTTGGTTTGTGCATGCACAACCAAATGGAAAGCCCTTAGGATTGGGGTGAAAACAAGCGAAACAATACTTTCCCCTTTACGGCATCTTTTGCAATAACGCCCATATTTCTGCTGTCAAAACTTTTTTCCCTATGGTCCCCCAGAACAAAAACCGTATCTTTTGGAACAGTCATATCTACAAATCCTTCCGTCTTTCCCATAACATATGGTTCTTCCAATTTTTTGCCATTTAGGAAAACACCTTCCGGCAGTATGGAAATGTGGTCACCTTCCATGGCAATAATCCGTTTGATGACCGTGTGGTTTTCTCCTTTTTCCGTATAAGTAAAAATAACAGTATCTCCCCTTTGATATTTGTCATAAAGACCAGACAAATGGCTAACGCAGACAATATCTCCATCTTTGTAGGAAGGCTCCATAGAACCACCCACAATCCGCATGGGCCAACAAAGATAAAAGAAGATCAGCAACACAGCAGCTGCCCATAAAACATCTTTTCCCAACCCAATCCAGAAATTTTCTTTTTTTTCTTCTTGCTTTATCCATTTTTGTTGTTTCGTTTTCTTTGTTTCCGTTTCCTGCATTTGTTTCACACCATCAATCCTTACATTTTACATTTTACATTTTGCTTTTTCTCTTTGTCACATTTGTTTTCTTACGGTTTTATACTCGTCTTCCAAACGGTAATAGGGACAATCCCGAAATTTATCTGCCAGAAATTTTTCCATTTCGTCCTCATCTAAGTTGATTTCACAATAATATTCTTCATATTCCGCATCATACCCGTAATACATACAAGTTTCGCAAGTTGCACCCATGTTTTTTTCCTCCTGTTTAATTTCCTGTTTCTATCATAAGTGTTTTTTCCTTCCTCTGCAATAAAAAAAAGACAGTTTTCGAGGTTGAAAACTGTCCTTTCTTATCATTCACAATATGCAAATAGATTGGAATAAAATTCCACTTTTTAAAATAGTGAATTGGGCAGATAAATCTTTAAAATAATTGGATTCCGTCTACAAATTTATGAATAATATCCCCATCTTGTGATAAATAAACTGCCCGTTCTAATCGCTGTGATATGGTAAATTCTGCTTGCTTTCCATAAGCCCTGTCGTCCAGTACACAAGCATCGAAAACATAGCCTTTTTCAAAAGAACCCATTTTGCCGAAAAATGCACCGCCACCCTTTGTTGCCATATAAAAGACCTCCGGAATCGTAAGCGGTGCAAGGCTGTCATCTTGCAAACGCCAACGGAGTTTAGATGCTCGCACTGCTTCTGCCATAGCAAAGAATAAAGAGCATTTTGTACCACCTGCCACATCACTGCCCAAACCAACAGACATTCCCTCCTGCAAATACCGTCTGATGGGGGCAACTCCCGATGCCAGATTTGTATTGGACTCGGGACAATGTGCAATGAACACATTTCTTTTCTTCATTAACGCAATTTCTTCTTCCCCGCTGAGTACGCAGTGTGCCATAATCGTTGCACAGTTTTCTCCGCCAAACAAGCCAAAACTGTCATAAGCATTACCGTAACAAGATGAATTGGGGAATAATTCCTGCACCCATGCCACCTCGCTCCGATTTTCGGAAAGATGGGACTGTACAGGCAAATGATATTCTTTCTGAATCTCTCCCAGCTTGCGCAAAAGCACATCTGTACAGGAAGGCAAAAAGCGGGGCGTTAAAATAAGTTTCACCCGTTCATATTTTCCGCTGACTTCCTGAATCCATCGTACTGTTTCAGCAGCCGATGCCTCTGCACTTTCTTCCCGTAAACTATCAGGGCTGTTGCGATTCATATTTACTTTGCCAACAAAAGCACCCAAGCCAGACTCTGCCAAAAGCTCCATAAGAATTTCTGTAGATTCTCTGTGGATTGTACCAAAAACACAGGCTCTTGTATTGGGACTTCTTCGCATCTCCCAAACAAATTTTTGATAATTTTCCTTTGCATACTCCTTGTCTGCATACTTTGCCTCTTCCGGAAATGTATGGGTATCCAGCCATTCCAGAAGTTCCAAATCCATGCCTAAGCCACGAAATCGATATTGCGGTGCATGAACATGTAAGTCAATAAAACCAGGAAATATCAGCTTTCCCGTAAAATCCAAGAGGGGAAGATTTTGATATGCCATAGGAACTTCAGAAAAAACCCCTGCCGAAACACCGTTTTCACAAACCAAATATCCATCTTTGATGGTTTCCAAAGATGTCTTATCTTTACTATAACAAATATCGCCTTTGCAAACAAAACTTTTCATCTTATTCTCCTCCTTTTTGCATAAAAAAATACCGTACATTCGCAGCGTATAAACTCCCCTTTTAGGGAAAACCTATAGCACGGCTGTTTACGGTAACCGGTAGAAACGTCCAACCCATTATGGACTTATATAAGTTTTGCAACCGGATATACTATACCGTTGAACCGGCTCTTTGTCAATGGGATTTTTTATTTTTATCCAAACCAGACAAAAAGCAAAGGTACATTATCCGTTATACGATAACAAACTGCCATATCCAATAAATATATTTCTTGGAATATAAAAATTGCACAAAAAAAGGGAGAAATATTGTTTTCTCCCTTTTATCCATATCATCAAAATGTAATTTTCAATGTATTTTTTTCCAAAGCAACACCTTCTCCAAAGGAAATCAAATGTTTGTCTTCCTTTGAAAATCCAATGGTTTCTCCATCTTGCAAATTGACGTCTTCCTCCAATACATAAGATGCCAAATCCGCAAGAAACAGGATTAACTTAGATGGCTCGGTATCTGCCTCCAAAACTTCCATTTCCTCTTTTCCAAAAATATCCATACCATAAGTATAGCCACAGATGCCTTGTTTTCCACGATACAAACCAAACCAAATCCAATTAAATATTGGAAGTAAACCTTCTTTCATCATATCAGCACATTGTACAAAGTGATGTGGTTCAAAAACTGTACCGCTTGTATAAACACCAATAGCATTTTGTTGTTCACAACAAGCAGAAAGGATTTTGGTAAAAAGTTTACCACGTTCCAAAATATCTGTACTTTTCCCTATTACCGTAACCATGATATGTGCTTTATGGGTCTTTGTCACATTAACTGCCTCTTCCCACAGGAAATTATTCTCCGCATTTTCCTCAGCCTCTCCATCTGGAATAGGCGTAGGAATCAAACTAACCGCAACAATATCCTCCTGAAAAGAGCAAACCAAATGGTTTTCTCCGGTTTCTTTTTCCTCTTGTATATCCAAATTCCATTTTTGTTTCAAATCAGACAGAAATTGTCCTTTGTCCCAAACCGTATCGGATAAAAGCACGAAACCCAAAAAATCCCCTTTATTTTTCTGAGGATGTTCTTGTAAACTTTCTTGCAATGGTTCTGATGATACTCCCGCCTGACTTGCTTCTTTTTTCCAATAGGCTATCATTGCCTCTACCATTTTCCTTGCCTCTGCTATGGCAGTATTTTTATGATAAGGCTGCATTTCGCTGAATATATGTCCGCAATGCTCCAAGCTGTCTTTTTCATATCCACCACAAACACCAAGAAGCCATTTGCCAAATATCGTTATTTTATATTTGAACAGATAGTAGTGCATTCCGTGCAGTTCAAATTCCCCTGCACATTTTATTTTTGCAGGTGATTTTCCCAACTCCTGTGGATGAGATAACCAATTTACCATATCGACTAATGCAGCATCTTTTTGGTCTTGATTCATGACTTACACTTCCTTTATCAAAAATCGCAGAAATAAAAAAAAGTGGGAGTTACAGGGCTCGAACCTGTGACCCTCTGCTTGTAAGGCAGA
>JAHHTX010000066.1 GCA_020024255.1 Anaerotignum sp. | reverse complement strand
GGAATGCCGGGAATGCCACCGCAGAATGGACAAAACGGAATGTATCCGCCCTACGGAATGTATCCGCCTTATGGAATGTATCCCCCTTATGGAATGCCGCCGCAGGATTATGGCAGAGAACCAAAGATGGTCAATGTGAAGCCCATGGATTCCATTAAATTTGAGGTGGAGGAAGAAAAGCTCGGCACAGAACAGGCAGAAAACCTGTCCATGATTATGGATGTGCCTTTGGAGGTTTCTGTGGAAATCGGACGCACCCGAAAAAATGTCAAGGATATTCTGGAATTGACCAGCGGCTCTCTTGTGGTGTTGGATAAACTGGCAGGGGAACAGGTGGATATCTATGCCAATGGACAGTGTATTGCAAAAGGCGATGTGGTTGTGGTAGAAGACAACTTTGGTGTGCGTATTACAGAAATTGTGAAAGATCCCGATTTAAAGTTAACGGTATCCGTGAAAGGATAAACCCCCATAGTGGTTTACCGCAGAGTATTATGCGGAAGACAATAAGTTTTTAGTTACTAGACAGAATAAATGAAAAAAAGTGAGGTTTAGGAAAATGGCAAAGATTTTATTGGTAGATGACGCTGCTTTTATGAGAATGATGGTAAAAGACACACTGACCAAAAACGGTTACAACGCAGACGACATTTTTGAAGCAGAAGATGGCGTAAAAGCAGTAGAAAGATACAACGAATTGAAGCCCGATCTTGTAATTATGGATATTACCATGCCGAACATGGATGGTTTGGAAGCACTGAAAACCATCAAAGGCAACGACCCCAATGCAACGATTGTCATGTGTTCTGCAATGGGTCAGGAAGCTATGGTTATTGATGCAATCAAGTCCGGTGCAAAAGACTTTATTGTAAAACCGTTCAAACCCGACAGAATTCTGAAAACAGTGAAAACAGTTCTGGGCTAAGCGGAGAGAACAGGAATAAAATCCGGAAAAGAGTGATGGATATTTTAAAGGTGTTAAGCGATATTTTCAGTTTTGTCCTTATGCTGGCAGCTGTGGGGTTCATTTTGTATCTCAGCTATGCCGTTACAAAAAAACTGGGTGGAAGCATGACAGGCGGAATGTCCAAAAATATGCGTGTTGTGGACAGGCTTTTCGTGGGACGTGACAAAAGTATCGTTGTGGTTCGTGTGGGAGAAAAGGATTACCTTCTCGGTCTTTCCCAAAATACCGTGACCCTTCTGACAGAGCTTTCGGAAGGGCAGATTATGGATTTTTCGGACTTTTCGGACGAGGAAACGGGGAAAGTCCCCGGCGAGTTTTTGGAAACCCTGAAAAAGAAGTGGAAGAAATGAGGTTTTTCCAACAAGAATACGGACAAAAGAAGAACAAAGAAAGGGCAGGGAGAATGAGTCTATGGAGAATGCAGTGGTAAATATCAACGGCAATGGAGTACAAACGCTGGAATTGATATTCCTGATGACAGCTATTTCTCTCCTGCCTTTTTTAGTCATTATGATGACTTCTTTTACAAGAATCATTATTGTGCTTTCCTTTACCCGAAATGCCATGGGAACACAGGCAACACCGCCCAATGCGGTACTTATTGGGATTGCACTGTTTTTGACGATGTTTATTATGTCACCTACCATTGACCAGGTAACACAGCAGGCATATCTTCCTTATAAAAATGATGAGATTACCCAAGAGGAGGCTCTGCAACGGGCTGTAGTCCCCATGAAGGAATTTATGCTGCGTCAAACAAAGGAAGATGAACTGGATATGTTTATGGAGTTTTCTAAAACAGAACCGGTGGAAAAAGTGCAGGATTTGCCCCTTCGTGTGATTGTGCCGGCTTTTGTGACAAGAGAGTTGCAGCGGGCATTGATTATGGGCTTTCTGCTGTATCTGCCTTTCGTACTGATAGATATTATTGTGTCCAGTGTCCTCATGTCTATGGGTATGATTATGTTGCCGCCTGCCATGATCTCGCTGCCCTTTAAACTGCTTTTGTTTATTACAGTGGACGGTTGGCAGATATTGTTCTCTACACTGATACAAAGCTTTAATTGAGAACAGGCAGCAAAAAAACGAGGAGGGAATCTATGGACACTTCACAAGCGTTAGATATTATCAGAGGCGGTCTTTTGGTGGCAGTGAAGCTCAGTTCGCCTGTACTGCTGTTGAGCATGGGCATTGGGATAATCATTTCCATTATACAGGCAGCCACACAGATACATGAGCAGACCATTACCTTTGTGCCGAAGCTACTTGCTATTGTGGCAATTTTTCTGGTCACCGGGTCATGGATGCTCAAATCTTTGCAGGAATATATTTTGGAAATATTCCGGCTGATGTTGCAATAGTAAGGAAGAATGTAGAGGAATGTAGAAGAATGGGAGGAGCAGGAATAAGGGTATGACTTTGGATTTGGGAAGTAATTTCCTGCTGTTTTCATTGGTATTTATGCGGATGAGCGGCTGCTTTGTGTTTCATCCCATCTTTGGACGAAACAATATGCCCATGCCTGCCAAGTCCGGGATCATTTTACTGGTTTCCTGGATTGTTTACAGTGTGACGGATGTGCCGCTGTTTACGGTAGATAATCTTATTGGGTATAGTGCACTGCTGTTGAAGGAGTTTGCGGTTGGCTATATACTGGGAGCAGTGTTTCAGTTTTTTGTTGGTGCCGTACTCTTTGCAGGGACGGTCATGGACAACCAGATGGGGCTTTCCATGTCTACCATTTATGACCCGCAGAGCAATTCCTCTGTATCCCTTTCGGCAAATTTCTTGAACATCATGTTCATGGTTTGCTTTTTTGCAGCAGATGCACATTTGGCACTGATTCGCATTTTTTTGACCTCTGCTGAAGTAGTGCCCTATGGCAAAATTGGCATGGGGCCGGAGGTTTGGACGGCTATGGCAGCACTTTTTGCGGAGTTTATCAGCTTTGGGATGCGTCTTGCTATGCCTATGCTGGCAATACAGTTTTTGGTGGAAATCGGTGTGGGCATTCTGATGAAAACAATTCCCCAAATCAATATTTTTGTCATCAATATTCAGATGAAAATTTGGATTGGGCTTTTGATTTTGCTGATATTGTTTTCGCCTTTGTCAGAGTATCTGGCAAACGGAATTGACTTGCTTTTGGAAAGCACCATGGAAATTTTGTCCCGCATGAAACCATAGGGACACGCAAAGGAAGTGAACGAAGTTGTCCGGAGAAAAGACCGAAAAGGCCACCCCCAAACGAAGGAAAGACGAGCGAAAGAAAGGTAATGTATTCCTCAGCAAAGACATCGTTACGGTATTTACGCTGGTAGGCGGATTTTATCTGCTGAAATTTACTTTTACAGGCGGATATCTCAGCATGAAGCAGTTGATGCTGCAATATTTGGATTATATAGGCCGTCTGGATGAAGTCAGCGATAATTTTGCAAAAGACATTTTCCTTCAGCTGACCATTGTGTCCGTCAAAATCCTGCTGCCACTGATGCTTGCGGTGGTGGTGCTGTCTATTGTGGCAACGGTGTTTCAGACAAAACCTTTGTTTGTTTTGGACAGTTTGAAACCCAAGTTCAACCGATTGAACCCTCTGCAAGGCATAAAACGACTGTTTGCCCTGCGGAGTGTGGTGGAGTTGTTTAAAGGAATTATCAAGATTACCATTTTGTTTTATATTACCTATCGCTTTATCGAAGGGGAGATCATCCATTTGCCAAGTCTGCTTCGTATGGGGCTTTTGGAGTCCTGTGCCTATATGTTTAAAGCAGTGTTCAGTATGGTGCTGAAGGTTTCCATGGCTTTTGCCGCTATTTCCGTATTCGACTTTTTCTATCAGAAATGGGATTACGAAAAACAGCTGCGTATGTCCAAACAGGAAATCAAAGAAGAATACAAACAGATGGAGGGTGACCCGCAGATTAAAGGGAAAATCAAAGAGATGCAAAGAAAGATGGCAATGTCACGCATGATGCAGCAGGTGCCAGATGCCGATGTGGTCATCAGAAACCCAACCCATTTTGCTGTGGCGTTAAAATACAATCCTGAAAAGGATAATGCTCCTGTTTTGGTGGCAAAGGGACAGGACGAGCTGGCACTTCGCATAGTCAAGGTGGCAGAAGAAAACAATGTATTCGTTATAGAAAACCGTCCTTTGGCAAGAGCGATTTTCTCTACAACAGAATTGAATCAGGAACTGCCCTCCAACTTCTATGGTGCTGTGGCAGAGATACTGGTTCATGTGTATCAGTTCAATCATAAGCTGTAGAACAAAAGTATACAGCTCAATTACAACAACACTTTTTCAGAAAAAAGTGCAGATAAAGTTTTGCTCAGGTCTTTGAAAAGGCTTGCAGAGTTTTGGGGCAAAGCTCAAGGTCTTCCCTTGGGTCTTGGTTTTAGAATGGGGAAACGATATGAAGAAAATTTTTGGAAATACGATTTCGTTATTCGTTATCGTTATCGTACTTTTGCTGGTTATACCACTGAATCCATTTGTTTTGGATATCTTTTTTATTATGAATATATCGGTTTCTTTGATTATTCTCCTGATTACAATGAATATTAAAGAACCGTTGGAATTTTCCATATTCCCGTCCCTTTTGCTCATTACGACATTGTTCCGTATTGGGCTGAATATTTCGTCAACAAGATTGATTTTGACGAAACAGGGACAGGCAGGTCAGGTTATTGCTGCCTTTGGTACCTTTGTATTGCAGGGAAACGTTGTGGTCGGTGTGATTATCTTCCTGATTATCGTATTGGTACAGTTTATCGTCATTACAAAGGGTGCAGAGCGTGTTGCTGAAGTTGCGGCAAGATTTACGTTAGATGCTATGCCCGGTAAACAGATGGCTATTGATGCGGATTTGAGTTCCGGCTTGATTGATGAAGTACAAGCAAGAGAACGTCGTTATAAAATCCAGAAGGAAGCCGATTTTTACGGTGCTATGGATGGTGCCACAAAGATTGTAAAAGGTGATGCTGTCATGTCAATTATCATCACCAGTATTAACTTTATTGCAGGTACCATTATCGGGATTGTACAGTCCGGTATGGAGATTGGCGATGTTTTGCAAATGTATTCCATTGCCACGATTGGGGACGGTCTGGTTTCCCAGCTGCCGGCACTGCTGATTTCCACGTCCACAGGTATGATTGTTACCCGTTCCGTATCGGAAGGCAGCTTGAATACAGACGTGTCTTCCCAGTTTTTGGCACAGCCGCAGGCATTCCTTATTGGCGGTGGTGTGCTGTTTGTCATTTCCGTTGTACCCGGTATGCCAAAGATACAGCTGATGACAGTAGCTGCTATTTTGGTGGCACTTGGCATGACCGCAACAAAACGCATGAAGGCAGCAGGAGCCATGGCTGGCATGGTGGCAGGGGGAGAATCCCTGACCACGGCAGAGGTAGATTTGCCGGAAGCCGCACCCATGACAGAAGAAGATTATTATAAGGATATTAACAATGTGTACTCTCTTTTGAATGTAGAACCCATTGAAATGGAATTTGGCTACAGCCTGATTCCCTTGGTAGACGAGAGCAGCGGGGGGAAACTCATCAGCCGTATTGTCATTTTCCGCAGGCAGTATGCACAGGAAATGGGATTTGTTATTCCTTCCGTCAGACTGCGTGACAGTTCAGCCTTGAATACCAACCAGTATGTCATCAAAATCAAAGGCGAAGAGGTTGCAAGAGGGGAAATCCTGACGGATTATTACCTTGCTTTGGAACCGCCCAATCCCACAGGGGAAATCGATGGTATTGAAACCATTGAGCCTGCTTATGGTATCCCCAGTAAGTGGATTACGCCAGATGTGAAGGAAATGGCAGAAATTTATGGCTACACTGTTATTGACCCCCTTTCCGTAGTGGTGACACATCTTTCCGAAACCATCAAGCGTCATGTTTCTGAGCTGATGAATCGCAATGAGGTCACACAGCTTGTGGAAAACCTGAAAAAGCAGGTGCCGGAATTGGTGGAAGAAGCATTCCCCAATGTGATTACATACAGTGGCTTTCAGAAAATCCTCTGTTCTTTGTTGAAAGAGGGGATTCCCATTAAAGATTTGGGTACGATTTTGGAAACAATTTTGGATGCTTCTGCCACAACAAGAGATATTGACACCATGACAGAACAGGTGCGTGTGGCACTGAAACGTACCATTACCAGAAGATTTTGTGTGGATGGACAGATGCGTGTCATTACCTTAGATGCAGAATTGGAAAAAGTCATTGCTTCCAGTCTGTCCAAGAATGAAAGCGGTATTTATCTGGCACTGAATCCCGATGTGATGCAGCAGATGATAACACAGTTGGCAGAATTGGTGAAGAAGTTTGCACAGCTTGGACAGCCACCGATTATTCTGACAAGCCATGTTATTCGGTTGTATTTCTATCGCTTGATTGAGCAGTTTTATCCCGATATTTATGTGCTTTCATTCCATGAAATTGCCAATAATATCCAGATTCAGGCTTTAGGCAACGTGACACTTTCCTAATGTATCAGAAAAACATGGACTTATCATGGGTCAAGAGATGAAATCCCTAAAAGGGGTTGGGACAGCGTCCCAAGGTTTTGAGCTTTAATTTTCACGACGAGAGGAGGACAGCCGATGCAAGAGCAGATGCCGTTGTCGGAAATGACAAATGAAGAACTTTTTGCACAATACAAAAACAGCGGCGATCCACAAGTGAAACAGGAGCTTGTCATGCGATATATTTATATTGTGAAAAATATCGCCGTGAAAATGAAGGGTGTCTATGTAACTTTTGCACAAATGGACGATATTATCAATGAGAGTGTTCTTGTGCTGATGGCTGCTATTGACAAGTTTGACCCAACTATGCAGGTGCGTTTTGAATCCTATGTTGCAAAACGTCTGCGTGGATTGATTATTGATATGGCAAGAAAACAGGACTGGATTCCCAGAAATATTCGGAAGAATGCCCGCCTCATTGAGGAGGCAAACAATACCCTGTACCATGAATTGGGTAGATTTCCCACAGATGAAGAAATGGCAGAGTATTTTCAGATGCCTGTGGATAAATATCGCACCAGAATGCTCAGTAAGACCAACTTGTATAATCTGGTTTCCTTAGATGCCCTTTTCGAGGGGCAGCAAGAAGGGAAAATCAGCAGCAGTATGATGGAACTTACAGATGAAAGCTATCTGCCGGAGCAGTTTCTGGAGGAAAAAGAAACAGAGGAAATGCTGAAAATTGGCATTGAAAGCCTGCGGCAAAATGAGCAGATGGTGCTTTCCCTTCATTATCAAAAGGAATTGAGCATGAAGGAAATCGCAAAAGTTATGGAATTAAGTGAGTCCCGTATTTCGCAGATTCATACGAATGCCCTGCGAAAGCTGCGACTTTATATGAAGGAACATATGGAACAGAATTAAAGGGATAAGAGGAAAAGTTTCTATTTTTTGGGAAAGGAATGGAAGAAAATGGTAAATGGGTTTTATGATTTGACGTCTGGTATGTTGACAGAAAAAAGAAATCTGGATGTCATCAGCAGCAATATGTCCAATGTGGGGACAAAAGGCTTTAAGGCAGACAAATTGATTTCTTCTACATTTCGGGAGGAAATGATGGCAAGAACAGGCAATATGGATAAGAAAAATACGCAGAATATCGGCGAAAGCAGTTTGGCACGTATTCCCAGACAAACCATTACGGATTATACGCAAGGCTCTTTCAGAGCAACGGATAATCGGTTGGACTTTGCACTGGAAGGTGATGCCTTCTTCCATACGGTGACGGCAGACGGCATAGACCATTATACCAGAAACGGCTCTTTCAATATTGATAATGAGGGGTATTTCTGTACCCAGGACGGTGACCGTGTTATGGGAAGAAGAGGGCTTATTCGTGTGGAACTCCCCATAGACGGAAAAAACAGCATTGAGGATTTTTTGATGGTAGATCATGCCGGTGATATTTATACAACAAATGGGGATTTTATCGACAGCTTTGAGCTGGTTACATTTGACGACAAACAGGCTTTGATAAAGAATAACGGTTTTTTTGTCGGCGGCGGAAACCCAAGACCGGCACAGGCAAGCGTCTATCAGGGATATTTGGAAGAATCCAATGTAGACCCCATAAAAGAAATGGTTGCAACAATAGACAGCCAGCGTCATTTGCAAAGTGCGGCACAGGTATTGAAAATCTATGACCAGCTTATGAGCAAGGCAACCAATGATGTAGGACGAATTTAAACATTTTGCAGTGATAAAAGGAGTGGATATATATGGATTTGGCATTTTATGCAGGTGCAGCCGGTGCATCGGCACAGCAGAAGCGTATGAATGTAATTGCCAACAACTTTTCCAATATGAGCACAACAGGGTTTAAAGGGGAAAATGTGGTGTTTACCGACCTGTTTTACAACGAATTGAATCCACCTGCAAGGCAGGGAACCCAACTGACAGCATCAGCAGGCAGCAAAGTGGATAAAACCAATACCAACTTTGCGGAAGGGATATGGGAGCCTTCCGAAAACCCTTATCACTATGCCATAAGAGGAGATGGATTTTTTGGTTTGCGTGACCCGCTTTCGGGGCAAATCAGCTACAGCTGTGATGGTGCATTCCATTTGTCTGAGCAGCAAGATGGGCGTATGCTTTTGACAAATGTCGATGGCAAAGCAGTCATAGACAGAAATGGCAACCCCATTGTGGTGACAGATGCCAACAAGGACAAAGAACTGCCTATTGGTGTATTCCGTTTCCGCAACAAAAACGGCATGATCCATTTGGGTAAAAATGAATTTATGCCGGTAGACAAAAGCGGCCCTGCTATTCCCATAGAAGGGGAGGACGTACTTTTGCAGCATTATTTGGAATCTGCCAATGTGGATTTTTCGGACGAGATGACAAAACTGATTGAGTCCCAAAGGGCATATCAGTTTGCATTGCGTATGGTGCAGACTTCCGATGAGGTGGAAGGAACCGTAAATAGTTTACGACAATAAAATGGCAGCGAAGCAAAAGGAATTTGACGGGAGATAGATGGAATGGATTTAAAAAAGTATGAAGATAAAAACAGTATCGGTGTAGATGTGCTGAAGGAAATCGGCAGTATCGGTACGGGAAATGCGGCTACCGCACTTTCTACCGTCCTTGGCAGAAAAATCGAAATGAGTATTCCCGAAGTGGAGGTTATCGGATTTAATCAGGCACTGAAAAAACTGGGTGGTCCGGAGCAGGTTGTTGCGGCTGTTTTGGTGCAGGTTTCCGGAGAAGTCAATGGCGTGATGTTGTTTATGCAGGATTTGCAGTTTATCAATATTGTACTGGAAAGTTTGTTGAATAAGACCATCTCTGATTATGATGAGATTGACCAGTTGGAAATATCAGCTTTGACAGAAGTGGGAAATATTTTGATTTCCTCTTATATGAATGCCTTGTCAACGCTGGCAGGTATTACAATGGATCTGTCTGTACCTTCTGTATCCATCAATATGCTAGGCGGCATTATGAATGTACCTTTTGTGATGTATGGATACCAGATGGACAAGCTAATGACAATCAGAGGCAGATTTAGATGTGACGGAGAAGAGGTATTCAGCAGACTTCTACTTCTGCCCGATATGGAATCGTTGGACTATATGATGAAGAAATTGGGTGTTAATGTTGAATAAGCAATATGTAGTGGGAATTGCAGATATGAAGCTGTGCAGAGCGCCCGGTGTACTGGTAACGTATGCCCTTGGTTCATGTATTGGAATTTGTCTTTATGACAGCGTCATTAAGCTGGGGGCTATGGTACATATCATGTTGCCAAATGCACCGCAGGGTGGCAATGACAGTGTATATAAATTTGCAGACACAGGTGTGAAAGAGGCACTGCGTCGTATGGGCACATTTGGTGCAGTGAAAAGTCGCATAACAGCAAAGATTGCAGGCGGCGCAAAAATGTTTGATACCTTTGATAATTCCCAGTGGGGAAATATCGGAGAAAGAAATGCAAAGGCAGTGAAAGATGCATTGCGTCAGGAAGGCATCAAAATTTTGAAAGAAGATGTTGGCTTAAACTATGCGAGAACGCTGTATTTTGAATCGGCAACGGGGACTGCCACAGTCAAGGCTTACGGTAAGCCGGAAAAGAAGTTGTAAAAATCAGTGAAAGAAGCCAGAATAACGGAACATAAGTACAGATTAGGGAGGAGCCAGGAATATGGACAATAAGAGCGGCATTCTTTTGGAATCGGGAACCAATGAAATAGAAATTATGCAATTTACCATTGACGGTATTCTGTACGGTATCAACGTGGCAAAGGTTAAGGAGATTATTATGTCAGCGCCTGTAAAGCCTATGCCCCATGTACATCCTGCTGTGGAAGGGATATTCAGACCCAGAGATGTGCTGATTACGGTTATCAACCTGCCTGCATATGTATTGCAGCGGGAAGTGGAAAAAAGTGAGAAGGATTTGTTTATTATCACCAATTTTAATAAACTGCACGTTGCATTCCGTGTGCACACCGTAGTGGGCATCAGCCGTATTTCCTGGAAAGATATCATGAAACCGGATAAAACGGTGACAGGAGATGGCGATGGCATTGCAACAGGCATTGCACACTGCGGAAAGGACCTTGTTACCATTTTGGACTTTGAAAAAATCGTGGCAGATATTGCACCGGAAACTTCTATTCAGATGAGCGAGATCGATCATATGGGAATGCGAAACCGCAACGAAACCCCCATTATATTGGCAGAAGATTCTGTACTTTTGGCAAAAATCATCAAAGAAGCATTGGTAAAGGCAGGATATACCAACATCGAGAGATTTAACAATGGACAGGAAGCATGGAACTATCTGTTCCAAATTTCCAAAGAGGAAGATAATATCAAATCGAAAGCAGGTTTGATTATTACAGATATTGAAATGCCGGAAATGGACGGACATCGACTGACCAAGCTAGTAAAGGAAGACAGGCGGTTGAAAGAGATTCCTGTCATTATATTCTCTTCTTTAATTACGCCGGAAATGGAAATAAAAGGGAAGGAAGTTGGCGCAGACGAACAGCTGACAAAACCGGAAATCGGACATTTGGTCGCTGTTATGGATCAGCTTTTGGCAAAGCAGAGATAAGAAAAG
>JAHHTX010000065.1 GCA_020024255.1 Anaerotignum sp. | reverse complement strand
CGGACATTTGGTCGCTGTTATGGATCAGCTTTTGGCAAAGCAGAGATAAGAAAAGAAGAGAAATAAGAAACACAAGAAACACAAGAAACAGGCAGGTGCTTGGAAGCCTGAGGAGAAAAACCCCGTTTGTAAAGTTAAACAGAGAAAAGAGAGTTGAGAGATGCATAAGTTTGTAGTAAAACAAGCCATTAAAACAGCAGAGAATGAATTATTGGGGCATGAGCTTCTATTTGATATAGAAAAAGATAAAGGTGGACAGAGCAGTGATTACAATGCGGCTGATGCCATATCTTCATTTTTGACCCAAAACAACAGCAAGATTGACCGTTCTGCCTTAAACTTTATGACTTTTACCCCCAATCTGCTCTTTAAGGATATGCCAAAGATGTTTAAGGCAGATGAACTTGTGATTCAGATTGAGGATAGTGTTATTGTATATCCGTTGGCGCAAAAGATGGTGCAGGAATATAGAGAACAGGGATACCGTATTGCAATCAATGACTTCCAGTTTCAGCCTCGTTACCTTAGTTTTATGGAATATACGGATTACATCAAAATCAATGTGAAAAATACAGAAAAGCCTACAGTGGAAACCATGATTTGTATGGCAAAGGGTTTCCATAAGCTATGTATTGCGACAAATATTGATACAGAAGAAGATTACACATTTGCAAAAACCTTCAATTTTGATTATTATGAAGGTTCTTATATTGCAAAGGCTGCGATTGTAAAAACCAATAAGATGCAGTATATGGAAAGCAATTTCTGTCAACTTTTGGTTGCCATTACCAGTGAACTGCCAGATGTAGATGAGATTCATTGGATCATTAAAAGAGATGCCTCTTTAACATATGAATTACTGCGTGTGGTAAACTCTGTTCACTTTGCACTGCGTCATCCCACATCTTCTATTCGTCAAGCAATTATGGTATTGGGGCTGGAACAGCTGAAAAAATGGGTATATCTATTGAGCTTTAACAGAAAAGAACAGAGTGGTTCCGAAGATATGCTGAAAATTTCTTTTCTACGTGCGACATTCAGTTCATCTTTGATGGATTATTGCGAAGATATGCCTATCAGTAAAGCAGATGCGTATTTGATGGGAATGTTATCTGCGTTGCCTCTTATGGTAGATGCGACCATGGAGGAGCTTCTTGAAGATATTTCCACACAAGATATGATTAAAGAAGCTTTAATTACCCATGAAGGCAGATGTGGTACTTTGTGTAAGCTCGTGCTTTGCTATGAGTCTGCACAGTGGGATAAAATTAAAGAATATGCGGAAGAATTGGGGATTCCTACTGAGTCTATGGCACAGATATATATGGACTGTGAAGAAGAAGTGAATTTGATTTGGCAAGAGTTGACACAGAGCCATTTCGGTGAAAGTGAAAAAGAAGCTTTGGAAAAGCTGTAAGAAAAGATAAAGAAAGAAAAAAATTCTCTATGGTTTTTAAATCCCATAGAGAATTTTTTTTAACTGGTTTTGTGTGTGGTTTTCACTTTTTTTATGGTATGTCTGGGTTCTGCATAAACCGTAAGACAAGCTTTGGTCATTTCTGTCATCAAAATAACCTCGTGCTTATGTTCTAAATAGTGAATGAGAGGTGCGACATTTTCATAGTCAGTTACCATATATTTGGGTGGAAGATTTGTCAGTGCAAGGGCAGTTACATCTGCAATACATCGATCACAGGTACAAAGATCAAAACGTTTCATATACTCTAATGCACAGTCCTTGACAATGTGTTCAAATATATTGGTGTAATAAAAAGGTGTATTTTCGACAACTTCTTCATCATCGCTGCTTTCTTCATTTTCTTCGCTGTCAGAAATATGGGAAGAATCAGCTGTGTTTTCCTCTTCTTTCTGTATTGTATTTTCTTCTGCAAGGACATTTTCTATGGAATGTACCATGTTCGTATTGGAAAGAATATCGGCCATATGGTCAGACAAATCCTCATTTTGTGATGTATTTTCATTCATAGGCATATTTTCTATGGATTGCATCATGTCTGAATTATCCATATCATGAGATACGTCTTCTTCCTGCTCCGTATTGTCAACAGGGGTGTTTGCCAAAACAGCAGTTTCCCCATCTGCTAAAGGTTCACTGTTTTCCGAATTTTCTGTATCTTCTACATCTTCTACATTTTCGGATTCTTCTGAGTCTTCAGGTTCTTCAGTTTCCTGTAATTCATCGGCATTTCCGGTACTTTCTAAAAACTCCTTTTCCAAGTTTCCTTTAATCAGCATGGAAAGCTCATCGTTGCTGTTTGACATATGCAAAATATCTTCCATAGAATCGGATTTTTCCGATAATACTTCTGACGAGCCCGATATGTTTTGCATAGGTGTCTTATGTGCTGATGACCATTCTGTTTCTGGTACATCTGCTATAATTTCTTCTTCTATGGTAGGCGAGAGAAGATTCAGTACATGTGCTGTTTTACTGGTTTTTTTAGGCATATTAGTTCCCTTCCTTTTTTGTTTCTATCAGCATAAGTACTTCATTTACAAAATCAGCATAGTCTAATGCAGGTTTTGATTTTGGTGCATAATCAAATATACTTTGACAATGGGCAGGTGCTTCAGCAACAGCAACTCCCTGTCGTATTTTTGCATCAAATATTTTAGTATGTAATTGTGCTGCAATGATTTGGGCCATTTCAAAAACTTCTTTGGATAAATTTAAATTAGGATTATACTTTGTTAATAAAACCCCCAAAACAGTTAATTGTTTATTATACGATTTTACTACAGCATCCCATGTTTCCTTTAACTGGGTAGTCCCTAGCAAACTTAGGATTTCCAATACCATAGGAATAATGAGGTAGTTGGAAGCCACATAGGCATTTATGGTGAGAATATTTAATGTAGGGGGAGTGTCCAAAATAATATAGTCATACAAATGTTGTATATCCGCTAGTGCATTTTGCAATAAAAATTCCCGTCCACTATGATTGAATTCTGATTCTGCACCGGTCAACAGAATGTTGGAAGGGATAATGTCACCATAAGGTGTATGAGCAATAGCTTGCTGAACCGATATTGTTTTTTTGAATACATCGTAAATGGTATGACAATGTGCAATTTCAATTCCAAAACTAAACCCCATATTTCCTTGTGGATCTAAATCAATCCCTAGTACCTTTTTCCCATGGGAGGTCAGTCCGCTGATGAGTGCAGTAGCAGTTGTTGTTTTGCCAATGCCGCCTTTTTGGTTTGTTATCGCAATCAAAGTAGCCAAGCAAATTCCTCCAATCAAATCATCGTATTCTATTTTAAAGTATACTATATGTGTCAAAAGAAGTATAGGGGAAATGTAGGATTTTATCGGAATTTAGAGAAAGAAAGGATTTTTCCGTATACAGAAAAATCCTTTCGATATTTAATCGTTAATCTTTTTTGGATTGTAATAATTTTTTCAGTTGTGAAATATCTACATGACTATCAGCAGATTGTTTATTTGTTTCAGCAGCAAGAAGGAGTTCTTCCCGCACAATAGGCAACTCACGAGGTGCATCAATGGCAAGTTTTACACGGTCAGAACCAATTTCTGTTACACGAAGTACAATAGAATCGCCAATTCGTATAGATTCACCGACTTTTCTTTGTAATATCAACATAGACATTAACTCTCCTTTGCCAAATTGTTTAGGGGCTGCCGGAAAGAATACTTTTCGTTATCCAATATAACCTGCATCCCATTTTTATTTTCAGGGTTAATTGCCAGAGGACAACGTAAATTTACAGTACTTTCTTCCGGAATATCTTTTAGTACGCATATATTGTAGAACATCAACTCTGTACTGTCTGCTGCAGCCAATGTTTTTAATTCATCTGCTGACAAACTGGGTGCGTATGTGGGAAGAAAGGCAAATGGATTGATGACAACAAATGCCAAAGAAGGTTCCTCAATATTTTGTAAACACAACATCCCTTCATTATCTTCGGCAAAGCGGATTAACAGAAACTTTTTGCTTTCTTCAAATCCAAAAATCCCATGAGCAAATGTAATGACTTCATCTGTTGTATATGTGATTGTACCAAAATATTTTGTATTGGTTTCCATATCAGACACTCCTATTATGCTTTTATATCAATGGGTTCATATTCAGGGTCTGCACTTGGTGGGACATATATGGGAGAACCCACATATTCAATTTTTACCTCAGGCATCTGAGAAATGGAAATTTCAATATCTCCGGGAATAAATTCCAAAGTACCCTGCTGTGTTTTCCAATCAAAATTCAGTTTATCCAACATATAATCAATGGTAATATCGCCACCGGTTGCTGTAATCTCAGCACCACCTTTTGGAATAAAATCAATATTTACTTCTTTTGGCTGCATAAACTGTTCTGTATGTTTCTTGATAATCTGCCCTAAGGCATCATCACCAAGTTTTGCTTTTAATAATAGATGACCGTCGCTGGCATAGCTTGCAGTTGCTTCATATGCGGCAGTATGTCCCTTTTCCGCATATTCACGAATAGAGCCACCTGTAGTTGCATGACGTACAGAATTACGTGCTTGAAAGGTATCCAAGTTTAATTTAATGGGACTGCTTTTGATTTGCAGTCCACCTTTGTTTCTGGTGATTTGTAAATCAGCAGAAACATTGTTATATTCTAGTCTTGCATGTTGTACATTCATGGTGAATGCGATTGGGACATTTGTTATTTTTAACAGTTGTTCCATAATACTACCCCCCATAGTTCTTCATTATAATATTACACAATTCGGATTTATTTAATCTACTTCCCTAAATTTATCTCATAAAATCAATCAAAGATTGAGAAACAATGTCTGTTCCAACTTTTAAAGCTGCATTATAGGCATATCCCTGCCACAAATAAGTGGAAATTGCTTCCGGCATATTTACATTTTCAATGGAAACAATACGCTCATTTAAGGTGTCGTTGTTGGACTCCAGTCTGTTTACTGTTGTTTCAATAAATTTTGCTTTTGTTCCCAAATTCGCTTCATAGTTTACAGAGTTTTCGATACCTACGTCTTTATACTTATCCAACATACGACCGAATGCAGCTTCATCAAAAGGCTCCTGTTCCAATGTATCTGCCATTTTTCCAAGAAGTGCAACCACGTTGTTGGGATCACCGTTATTATCTACGCCATAGCCCAAATAGCCGATACCGGGTGTTGCAAAATTGAAGGCACTGGTTTCTACCAACTGTCCATTTTCTTCTGTCAAACCAAAGCCAAGGTCAACATAAAGTGTTTCATTTGCAAGCTTATCTAAAGCAGCAATATCAGGTGCTGCACCGGGAGCAGGGGGAGGGTCCAAAGGCAGTCCTGTATTGACATCTAAACCACGATAAGTCAATGTTTTACCATCTTCAGATAATTCAAAAGGAACGTCTTTTGTATTTTCACCACCCATAATGTAACGTCCACCAAAGTTGGAGTTTGCAGCAAGAATAATGGACTTCTGGAACCCACGGAGTGTTGTGGCATATGTTTTTTTGTCCTCTGCACTTACAGTTCCGTTCATGGATTCCAAAATATTCATGTTGACATCTTCTGTCATAATTTTGTTTATTTGTAATGTTGTACTGGATACTTGATCCAAAACATTTTGTACATTCTTTGCTGTATCAATCTGGTCAGAATTTCTTTTCATCTGAGAACGCAGCTGAAAAGAACGGTTTGCACCAGAAGGATCTTCTGCAACTGTATTGAAATTCCGTTGTGTCAAAAGTTTGTTCTGTGCGCTATTCCAGCGAAACAAAGCGTTTTGCAGACCTCTATTGTAGTTCTGCATAATAGATTTTGTAGTAAGACGCATATGTATTCCTCCTTGATCCATACAATATGTTTATCACATCAATGATTATGTTTGATATGACATCATATAATCCTTTATCTGCCAACTACACCGGTACGGTTAATCAATGTATCCAAATTTTCATCCAGTGCAGTCAAAAGACGGGCGGCAGCACCATAAGACTGCTGATACCGCATGATATTCATGGCTTCTTCATCTAAGCTTACGCCTGTTACCGCTTCTCTTTCCTCTGCAACACTGTTTGCAAGCTGATAGTAACTGTCTCTTTGCTGTTGAGCTCCCTGTACATTGATCCCTAATGTGGTTTGAATGTTATTGTAGCCTTCTTCAAAAGTACCTTTAAATGTGACATCAGGGTTTTGAATGGTTGCAGAGAGGATTTCTCCGCCTTTATCACCGTTTATCTTTGTACCATGCAATTCAATTCCCTGTACCTTTGCTGCATTTATCAGTGCTTCCATAGATTGAAAGTGTTGACCATCATCCCCATTTGCACCTGCTTGGAATATAAATTCTTTGTTGTTAATGGTAATTTTATCCCCATCTTGCATACCATTAATGGAAGGGGTTTTGCTGATAAACGGTTTGTTTGTATCGCTGACAGGTTGTTTTGGGTCATATTGCGGAGTGACATCTTCGCCGCCCTTTTTTGTTACACCGGTCAGTTTTCCTGTCGTATTATCTCCTGTAATGGTAATCCCTTGTTTTTCGGCAGCTGTAATCAATGTAGCTAAGTCATTGAAACCATTCCCGCCAATATCTGTATTTGTAGGTTTGCCATTTGTATCAAAAGTCCCACTGTTTCTGTAGACAAAGGTTTTTCCATCAATTTCAATGGTATCTCCGTGTTGTAATTGACCAAGATTGATGTGGGATAAATCTGCTACGGTCTGCCCGTTTACTTTTATACGTTTTTCCAGATTTATATTTGTTGTTGTTGCAGTGGCGATATTTCCTGTTGTACCCTGCTGTGTCAATGTTACGCCATTTCTCTGTGTAGCCTGATTTAATGTATTAAAGTCTTTGAAAATGTTTCCTGCTGAGCCATCAGCATTTTCATTAAAGGTATAAGTCTTTCCATCAATTTCAATGGTATCCCCATTTTTCATGCCACGAATACTTTGTGAAATACCGGAATTCGGTGTGTCAAAGGTGATGCCAGACATTACATTTGTTTCTGCAAAATATTCCATTTTCTGTTCCATAATAGAAACGAAGTGCATAATGTTATCATTAGAGGTTGGCGTTGCATCCGGTTTTGCGGAAATCGTCAAGCCATAGGTATCGTCTATCCAGCCTTTAGTGAGGCAGATGTTCTTGGCTGTGATTCTGCCGCCGTCTGAGCTTGTAAATAAGTCATGCTCACCGGGAGGGTCTAAAGTAATACCGGGAGGATTGTTTGCTTTATTCATTTCTGTTGCAAAATGGTTGGCAAGGTCATCTAGCATACCTCTATAATGTCCAATACCAAAGATGACATTGGGAGGGTTGTCATAACTTCCTGCGGAGTTCAGCATTTCCAGATTTCCCTTCAAAAGACCATCTACCAAGAGATTGTTGACAGATGCAATTGGTTTCCCTTCTGCTTCTGATATTTTGATGGCGTCCAATGCATCAGCATAATTCTTTCTTGCAGTTTCCACTTTTTTCTTTGCCAGCCCACTACCAGTTACAGCATTACCATCTACACCCTTTTGCGGGGGAGTTTCTGGGTCGTCCAGATTCTTGATAGCAGCTTCATAGTCCCGTTTTGGACCTTCTAACTGAGGTGCAAAGTTGCTTACTGCTCTTTTTTTATCTTCATAATCTTTATTCGCAGCCCGCAAATCCTCGATTGCTTTTTGAAAATCATTTTTCAGCTGGTCTAATTGAGCCTGTGGTGGTTTTGGATTTTGTCCCAAGGCAGCCTGATATGCTTTTTCCGCATCTGTCTTTTTCTTTTCCGCATCTGTGCGTACTTTTGTTGCTGCGGTCAATGCGTCTTGATGGACTTTCATTTGATCTAACAAACCCTTATAAACTGTTTTGGCATTTGTGAATGTTTGGATACGATCCTTATATACAGTCTGCGCACTTTCCAATGCCGCTTTTGCTGTAGTAATGGCACCTTGTAAATCTGCATTGGCAGGAGAAAGAGCACCAAGAGATAAATTCCATTTTCCGTCTTTCCCTTTTTCCACTTCAAATTCTCTTCTCTGGTTATCATTGATGATTTCATATTTTTGACCATCTTTACCAACCAAGGAAATGTGCAGTTTATCGATATAGGTGGAATCGCTGACCTGTACAGGTTCATATCTGACATCAATTTTCATAAAGTTTGACAGTTCATCAATAAGAAGATTTCTTTTGTCTTTTAATTCCAAACCGCCTTCTCCAAGGACTTCGCTGTTTTTGATTTCCCTGTTCAAATCCTGAATCCCTTTCAGAATTTCATTTACACGGGGAATATCTACTTTTTCCAAGTCATATTCCAGATTTTTCTGTAATTCATCAATACGGGAAGAATAGCTGTTAAACAACGTAGTTAAAATCTGGCAGGCAGATTTTATCATGGTTGCATTGCTTTTTTGAGATGTATCTTCACTATATTTTCTGAGTTTTCCAAGAATATCGTTAAGTTGTGCTGCAATACCACCATTTCCCATGGCAGTATCGCCTTTTTTGTTTACTTCATCTAGAATTTTTTCCAAATCTTTTAAAACACTGAGCTTTGCCTCCTGTTCGCTGGCAAGGGCAACCTCGTTACGGAAACGTAAATCCAAGAAGGGGTCACGCAGCTGAGAAACACCTGTGACAATTACCCCATTCCCAATATTGGGGGTGAAAGGGGAGGAGTAGCGTCCCCGTCCGCTGACATTAAGGCTGACCTGATCCAAACGCTGTCTGGTGTAGCCTGTTGTCCCTAAGTTTGTGATGTTGTGCCCTGTCAAGTCCAGTGCCTTTTGGCTGGCTGTCAGACCTGATTTTGCGGTCATAAAACCGCCGAAAGTTGAAGATATCATATAAAACACCTCTGCTTGTTATCTGTTTACAATGGTTATACTCTGCGGCTTGTAAAGCCTTTTGTGTTTGTGATTTTTTTGCCGTGGTCGGAGTAAGCAACCGTGCTATCTAAAGGTTTGCCGGTCATGGATTCCAGTGCGGTATTCACTCGGTGGAGATTGGCTTCGATAGACAGCTTTGCATTATGGTAGACTTCCTGATATTTTGCAAGGCTTTCATCTAACGCATGACAAAGCGGTGCCAACTGCGACTTTTCCATGGAAGACACAGAATCCATGAGTTGACGGAGAGTCATCTTTTCTGCCCCCATGGCTTTCAGAAGATGTTCCCGTTTTTGTTCAAGACCCCTGGAACGAAGTAGGAGTGCCTGCTCTTTTTTGATACAATCTTCAATGATTAAAATATTGTTTGCTGTGGCTGCTTCAAATTTTTCTTGTTCCACAGCCGTTAAATCCTGTACAAATAGGTTAATTTCTGTCAGAACTTTTTGGAAATCTTCCATATAGCTCATACGCAAAAATCCTTTCTTTATATATTTGAAACGCTTTTGCCAAAGGAAACACAGACTGATTCAGCCTGTGTTATGATAAAAGCATTTTTTTGGCGATATCATCAATCATAATTTGATAATCTCCTCTTTGATATTGCGCTTTGATGTCATCCACTTTTTGTGGATCTGTAGGAGCCATGACTTCGTTTAGAATTTTTCTGCTCAAATCTTTTGAGAATTTTTGTTCATCAAAAAAACCTTTTGCGCGGATGGTAACCTCATCAAAGTTTTTGATTGTTGTTTTCCGCACAGATGTTTCCGAAGAAACAATGTCCTTTTTTACAGGTGTCGGGCTTTTGATGTAATTTGTCGCATTAGCGTTATTACTTAAAATTTTCATTACTATCACCTCGAATACAAAGAGCTGTATCAAAATACTGTTCTAATTAGTATATCGTCATAAATGGATATAAAAATAACACTTTAAACGAATATTTTTTTATTGATATAAATGATATCTATAAAATTTATAGGTTTTGTTGAGAGGGAGAAGCAGGTGAAACTGTTGTAATTCCGTGTAAAGACTGTACTTCCATTTTGCATCTCTCCATTGCCTTTTGCGGAATATCAAAACAAAACACTCTATTTAATATCATCGGAAGAATGTGAAAAAAATAAAGAGAATCCCTTTCACTTTTTTACAAACATGGAAAAGAACGGTTTTCATGAGAGAAATTCTGTTTTGCTGTACGAAAAAAAGAACTATAAACAGTATATTATGTGCTTGACATTTATATTTTGCTATGTTAAAGTGTGGTTCATTACAAACATGCGTTAACGCACACACGCTTTAATGTGAAGAAGAGAAGAAGTAGAGTGGAAAAAACTTTTCAGAGAGTATCCGGTTGGTGTAAGGATATATGTTTTTCCATTTGAATACATCTCGGAGCAGCCTGCCTGAAGAAAATTTGTGTAGGGCAGGACGGGAACGCCCGATACAGCGTCGGTGTAAATGTTTACACCATGAGGGGTATATCGTAAGGTATGCCCGAACCAGAGGTGGTAACACGAGCAGACTCGTCCTCTGTCCCAATTTGGGACAGGGGATTTTTTTTGCTTTTGTTGCAAGTATGCCATAGGGCAGTCAGCTTAGAAGAGAAAAGAAAGAAAAGGGAGAGATTAGAAATGGAAACAGAAAAGAAACAAAAAACAGGCTTTCATAGCCGCTGGGGATTTATACTGGCATCTGTTGGTTCTGCCGTAGGTATGGCAAATGTATGGGGATTTCCCAACAAAATGGGAAGCAACGGCGGTGGTGCATTTTTGCTGATATATTTGTTCTTTATTTTTATATTCAGCTATGTGGGACTGCCGGCAGAATTTGCCATAGGACGACGTGCAGGGACAGGTACCCTCGGTTCTTATGAAAATGCATGGAAGACTAGAGGGAAAAAGGCTGGAAAGGCTGGGGGATTTTTGGGTTGGCTGCCTTTGGCAGGCTCTATGTGTATTGCGATTGGCTATGCAGTCATTGTTTCTTATGTACTGCGTGCTTTGGTAGAGGCGGTTTCAGGGACTTTGATGACGGTTGATGCAGGGACTTGGTTTGATTCTTTTTCCTTGACACCCCATTCTGTCATTCCCTACCACATTATTGTGGTCATTGGTACACTTCTTACCTTGTTTCTTGGTGCAAAGAGCATTGAAAAGACCAATAAAATCATGATGCCGGTGTTTTTCATCATCTTTATGATTTTAGCCGTTCGTGTTGCCATGCTATCGGGTTCTTTGGAAGGATATTTATTTATGTTTATTCCCCGTTGGGAAGCATTAAAAGACCCTATGGTATGGATATGGGCAATGGGGCAGGCATTTTTCTCCCTGTCCATTACAGGAAGCGGCATGATTGTATATGGTTCCTATTTAGACGAGGGGGAAGATGTTGTTTCGGTTTCCCGTCATACAGCTGTCTTTGATACAATCGCTGCTTTGGTTGCGGCATTGGTCATCATTCCCGCTTGCTTTTCCTACGATTTAGATGTAGGTGCAGGCCCTGGCTTGTTGTTTGTGACACTGCCAACTATTTTGCAGGATATTCCTTTTGGACAAATTTTCTCCATTATTTTGTATCTTGCCATGATTTTTGCAGGTGTCAGCTCTTTACAAAATATGTTTGAAGCTGTAGGGGAATCGCTTTTGCATAAATTTCCCAAACTGAACCGCACCATTGTTCTGGTGATTCTTTGTATTATCTGCCTTGGTTTCGGCTTAAATATGGAAGCAATTTTCCAGTGGGGGCCTTGGATGGACTTGGTATCCATTTATATTATTCCCATTGGTGCGACATTGGGTGCAATTTCATGGTTTTGGATAATGAAAAAAGAAGAACTGTTTAAGGAATTAAATAAAGGCTGCAAGAAGCCGCATAATACAACTGTCTGGTACAGCATTGGACGTTATCTGTATGTACCCATTGCCATTATTCTGTGTGGCGTGGCATTGTTTATGAAAGTGGCATTTTAAAGGTAGAAAAAAAGACATTCATATATTTTTATGAATGTCTTTTTATGAATAAGAATGTCTAAGAAATCAGTGACCTGTTGTTTCGCTGATTTTATCTTTTATCTCATGCCATTCAGATGTCCAATAATCATACCGCCGATTTTTTCACAGG
>JAHHTX010000064.1 GCA_020024255.1 Anaerotignum sp. | reverse complement strand
ATCATAGGAGGCGTACAGAAATCGATAACAGAAAGTGATGACTGGGAATAGTAAAAAAGCCCTCTGTCTTCAGAGAATAGGCGGTCGCTGCAAGCCTTGACAAGTCTTTTTGAACCTGCCCCACGAGCTCCGTAGGAAAAATACGGCGTACACAGGCGTTAACGGACAGAAAGCGGACAGTGTATATCGTTATATACTGTCAAAAAGGGTGGCACCGCCGAATTTGAACCTTGGTCCCTTATTGGAGGGATGAAGGCTTTTTTTATACCCAAAAACCCTTCTGCCCACAGAAAATCAATCATTATTTTTTAGGAGGATTAAAAATGGCAACTGATAAAAAATTTGTAGAATCCATAACTGATATGGAAAAAGACTTTCCTCAATGGTATACGGACGTTGTAAAAAAAGCGGACTTGACAGCATACTCTTCTCTCAAAGGTTGTATGATTATCCGCCCTTACGGCTATGCTATCTGGGAACTGATACAGAAACAGATGGATGAAAAATTTAAAGAAACCGGACATGAAAATGTATACATGCCCATGTTTATTCCCGAAAGTCTGCTTCAGAAAGAAAAAGACCATATTGAAGGCTTTGCACCTGAAGTTGCATGGGTTACACAAGGTGGGGATAAACAACTGGAAGAACGTATTTGTGTACGTCCTACTTCCGAAACACTGTTCTGCGAACATTATGCAAATATTATCCATTCCTATCGTGACCTGCCTAAATTGTATAATCAGTGGTGCTCCGTTGTACGTTGGGAAAAAACAACCCGTCCTTTCCTGCGTACCACAGAATTTTTGTGGCAGGAAGGACACACAGCTCACGCTACCGCAGAAGAATCTCTGGAAGAAACTTTGAAAATACTGGATATTTACGCAAACTTCTGCCGTGATATTTTGGCAATGCCTGTAATTGAGGGTGAAAAAACAGAAAAAGAACGTTTTGCAGGTGCAGAACATACCTTTACGATTGAAAGTCTTATGCATGACGGTAAAGCTTTACAGTCCGGCACAAGCCACAACTTTGGCGACGGTTTTGCAAAAGCATTCGGCATTCAATACACCGATAAAGATAACCAGCTGCAATATGTACACCAAACAAGCTGGGGTGTAACAACCAGACTCATTGGTGCAATCATCATGGTACATGGTGATAACAGCGGTCTTGTACTGCCTCCTCGTATTGCACCGATTCAGGTTATCATCGTTCCCATTACACAGCAGGACGATGTATTGGAAAAAGCAAACGAACTGAAAACAAACCTTTCCAAAATCTGCCGTGTTAAATTGGACGACTCCGACAAAACTGCCGGCTGGAAATTCAGCGAATATGAAATGAAGGGTGTACCTGTTCGTTTGGAAATCGGACCTAAGGATTTGGATAACAATCAGGTTGTTCTGGCAAGAAGAGATAACGGCGAAAAAATTACAGTTTCTATGGATGAACTTACCGAAAAGATTCCTGCCCTCTTGGATGAAATCCATGAAAATCTTTTAAAACAAGCAACAGAAAGACAGAACCACAAAACATATGTTGCACACAATATGGATGAATTTGAAAAGACATTGAATGAAACTCCTGGTTTCATCAAAGCAATGTGGTGTGGTGACAAGGCTTGCGAAGAAGCGATTAAGGAAAAATCCGGTGCAACAAGCAGATGTATTCCCTTTGAACAGGAAAATCTCTCTGATGTCTGCGTATGCTGCGGTAAACCTGCAAAACATATGGTATACTGGGGCAGAGCATACTAATTCATAACAATCAGATAATTCCTAATTTTTGATATATTTTACCTTCGCCCCCAAGTAACGAATATTCCTTCCTTGGGGGCACTCCTACCATACACGGATAAAAACTGACTTTATAAAACTTGCTATGCTTTTCTGCTCTTTCCCCACCCACAAATATGTATTATGACAAATAACAAACTTGTCTTCTTTCTATCTTTTCATTATGTTCATTCTTTGCCGATTAAAGAATGTTTTGCATTATTGTTACAACTTCCTTCTATAGTATTTCTTTATATTTTTAGATAAACATACCAAAGATGCACTAAATCAATGAGGCTCTTGCCTTATAAAATAAAAGCCGCTATCTGTAACAATCTGTCAGTGCACTATCATCATAGTTTTTGCATAATCTTCAGTCTTGATTTGACTGTATCTTTACTATTTTTATTTCCATAATTGTTTTATGTAAAAGCGGTGATTTTACCTCAATGGCAAAAATGCTGTATTACGGTTCATTCTCCGCATAAAATTCCCTATTTATATATTTACGTAACTTTTTCTTTTCTCCCATCTCCTTTTTACTCCTATATTATATGGTAGAACGTATAACCTCGTCAATACCTGTTTCAGAAACAATAGCCTCTAATATTGGAATGTATGTGTAAATACAATAGGATATTCACATTTCCAAGTCGTATGTGATAACCTGTTCATATATAAAAACCTCCTATGTTTTTAACATAGGAGGTTTTTGTTTGAAGTTGAAACTTATCCATTCTCTTGGCATAGCCGGAGATTTTATTTGGTAATACCAAACAACACGGGTACAGAATAACTTTTCCATACCCGTAAAGTAATTATTTAAAATGAATCTTATTTTTTCTTCTAGAAGATTTGTGCATGGTATAACCGCCTCGGCGATGGCTTCTGTTTCTTCTGTGACGAATTCCTCTCAAAATCAGATACAAAATCACCAGTACCACAACAACGCCGACTACTGTCAAAATTCCTTTCAATGAAAAAATATTTTTAAAGAAGTATTGGATATTGTTAAAAATCGTTCCCTTTTCAACTGCTTTTCCTGCATATACAGCTCATTTTGCCACTTCTTTGCCATCTATATGATAAATAACCTGTCCCACTTCTTCACCCTTTTTCAAAGGTGCTTTAATCTGTATTTTTCCATCTTTGTCTGTTACTTTGTATTCATCTTTCAATACCAGTTTGGATTTCACTTCCTCCTTCATGTCTACAGGTAAATAGACTTTTAGGCTCTTTTGGAATACAAGAGGCACTTTATCTCCTTGCAGTTTATTATGTTTTGTCAAGGGCATTTCCTTGACTACACCGTTTTCCTTTGTCAATTCCTTTGGTGCATAGGCATTGAACCCGTATTCAAATAGCTTTGCCGCATCTTCCCAACGACCGGGGTCTTCGGAATTGAATACAACAGCAATAAGTTTTCTGCCATCTTTTTCTGCAGCCGCCGCCAAGCAGTCTCCTGCTTCATTGGTAAAACCGGTTTTGATTCCTGTTGCATAAGGATATTGGAATACATTGTCTGTAACCAAAAGGTTATGACTTCTCCAAGCATAGTCCTGTGTCACCGCCTCTGGGTCATCAGTCAGTCGGTTATCCGCCCCGTTTCCGGTAAAACTTTCTTCTGATGCAATTTCCGCCAATATTTCATTATCCATAAACGCCTTAGAGAACAAAGCCATGTCATGCGCACAGGAATAATGGTTTTCTTCATGGTAGCCGTGAGCATTGGAAAAATGGGTATTTATTGCACCAATTTCCTTTGCTTTGTCATTCATCAAATCTGTAAAAACAGTTTCGCATCTGGAAAAAGACAGATTCTCATTATCCTTTGCTTTTCTGGCAACTGCCGCTGCCAAAACATTGGCAGAGTCATTACCGGAAGGAATAAGAATCCCACGGAGGAGATTTTGCACCGTCAGCGTCTCTCCCACCTTATGCCCTGCTTTACTGGAATCCAAAGTAATTTCGTTGATTTCCGTTCCTACCGTAATCAAATCATCTGCTTTGAAGTAGTCCAAAACCACCAAAGCTGTCATGATTTTTGTCATACTGGCAGGATACATTTTTTCCTGCATATTCTTTTCATAGAGAATTGTACCACTTTCCGGCTCAATAAGAATTCCCGTTGCAGCTTTAATTTCCGGTATATCCTCTGCTTCCACCCATACTGGACGCAGCTTATCTGATTTTGTTGTAACTGTTTTCTGCGTTGTGCTTGTTGTTTTCTCATTGGTATCCTTTGTTTCGTTCTGTTCTGTTTCGTTTTGTACAGTTTCTTGGTTTTCTGTTTCCATTGGTTTTTCTGTTTTCTGCTGCTCAGCAGGCTGTGTGTTTGTTTCTTCTGCTATCTTTGGTTGCTGCTTTTGTACTGCCGGTGTGGTCTGCTGTTCCTCCGGCTTTTCCGCATTTGTTTCCTCCACATTCTCTGTTTCGGGATTCGTCTGTTCCTGTGTATCTTCCTGCGGCTGAACCGCTGATACTTCCCTTGTATACCCTAATGTGTTTAAGCACAACAGCGTAGCCAGGAGCAAGGACAACACACTTTTTTTATTTCTTTTCATATTTTCCACTCCTTTTTGTTTCCTTCAAAAATGCCGCATTGTTTTAAATATGCCAGACTTTCCTGCAAAGCTTCTTCCTTGGTCTTTTGTGAAAGATTGATCCAAAGGCCTTCTGTCTGCCTACGGAACCAGGTAAGCTGTCTTTTCGCAAACCGCCTTGTCCCTGTTTTCAGGCTTTCCACCGCTTCCTCCAAAGATATTTCCCCTGCAAAATACGGCAAAAATTCTTTGTATCCCAATCCCTGCATGGAAACCAGACTGCCGTCATATCCCTTGTCCAAAAGTCCTTTGACTTCCTCCAAAAGTCCTGCCTCCATCATCAGATCAATGCGTTTCTCAATGCGATGATAAAGCTCTTGCCGCTCCATAGTCAACAAAATCACTGCCGTTTGATAAGGGGATTTCTTCTGTTTCTGTTTCGCATTGTGGTCAGAAAAGCGTTGTCCTGTCAAATGATGGTATTCCAAGGCTCTTGTCACACGCTTTACATTATGGGCATGGGTAGTTGCCGCATAGGGTGCATCAACTGCAAGAAGTTTTTCATAAAGATATTCTGCACCCTTTTCCTCTGCCAGACGGTAGCATGACTGCCGAAAACTGTCATCTTCCTCTGTTTCCGTAAACTCGTTGTCATAAATCAGCGCATTGAGATAAAATCCTGTTCCCCCTACAACAATGGGGATTTTCCCTCTGCTCCAAATATCTTCCATGTATGCCTTTGCCTTTTTTTGAAACAGCATTACGTTATATTCCTCATCAGGCATCAGTTCATCAATAAGATAGTGAGGAATCCCTTCTGCTTCTTCTTTCGTTACCTTTGCCGTACCAATATCCATATAGCGGTAAATCTGCATGGAATCAGCAGAAATGATTTCTCCATCAATTTCTTTTGCCAGCAAAATCGACATGGCTGTTTTTCCGCAGGCAGTAGGACCGCCAATACACACGAGAGGTTTATTCATGTCACTCCCTCTTTCAATTCTGGATTCGTTTGAATTTCTTTTCTAGTTCATATTTTGTCAGTTCAATAATGGTGGGTCTGCCATGGGGACAGGTAAAGGGATTTTCCAGTTTCAACAGTTCTGTAATCAAAGATTCCGCTTCCTGTATGCTCAAACGGTCATGTCCCTTCACTGCCGCCTTACACGCCATAGTTGCCACCGCCAATATTTTCGTATCATAGACATTTTCAGGTTTTCCCATATCGAGGGTATCCAAAATATCCGTAAAAAATCCTGCTTTTGCTGGTGCTTTCATGAGAAATGGAACAGCATCCAGTGCTATAGTATCAGGAGGAAACGTTTCAAAGCCAAAACCGAAACTTTCCAAAAGCTGCTGATTTTCCAGAAGCAATTCTTTTTCCCCTTCTGTAAGATGGAGCATAACAGGGGTAAGAAGTTTTTGAGAAGGAACGCTTTCCTCCCGAAATTTTTCCATAAGCCTTTCGTATAAAACACGCTCGTGAGCAGCATGTTGGTCAATTAGATATACACTGTTCCCCTGCTCTACAATCCAGTAAGTTGCAAAAAGCTGCCCAATAATTCTGTAATTGCGAAAAAACGGCTCTTTGATTTCCTTTTTTTCTTCTTCCTGCTCCACAACAAAATCTGCTGTATGCGATACGGTATAAGCTGCCGCATCCTCCTGTACTGACATTTGTGCAGGCGGTTTTTTTTGCAGCAACTGATCCACAGAGCGGAAAGGGGCATTTCCTTCAATATAAGGTTTTTTTTGTTCCATCGCACCATAAGAAGTATCCGCTTCTTTTGTATTTGTAGAATAAATTGGTTGCTCCTTTACACGTTCTTCTTCTACTGGCTTGGCTGCTACAGACTCTGCTTCAATCGGATCTGCCACAACCTGCGGCTCTTTCGCTTTCTGTTCTTCCTCCAAGGAAGCCATTTTTGGCTTTTTCTCCCAATCTGCCTTAGGAATCAGAACCTCATCACGAAATACTTCTGTAACTGCATCATAGAACAAGCTATATACTTCCTGATCATTTTTAAACCGTACTTCTAATTTAGCCGGATGCACATTCACATCAATTTGTGCTGCATCTACCTCCAAGTTTAACACATATACGGGAAATTTTCCAATCATAATGCGTGTTTTATAAGCATCTTCTACTGCGGAGGAAACAATGCTGTTTTTGACAAACCGCCCATTGATAAAGAGGTTTTCGTAATTGCGGTTAGCACGGGACAATTCCGGCTTTCCCACCAATCCCGTCAATCGATAATCCCCTCTTGCAAAGGAAATTTCCATCATGGCATTTGCTGCTTCTTTTCCGTAAACGTAAAAAACCGATGCCCTCTGCTCTCCATTTCCTGCTGTATGCAGTAATGTTGTGTCATTATTGATATAGCAGAAGGAAAGGGCAGGATGTCCCAATGCCAGTTTATTGATGAGGTCTGAAACGTGATTGCTCTCTGTAGAAGGCTTTTTTAAAAACTTCCGTCTTGCCGGCACATTGTAAAAGAGATTTTTCACTACAATGGTTGTACCTTCTGTACAGGCAGTATCCTGCACTCTTTTGATTTCTCCGCCACTGATTTCCAGATAAGTGCCTGTTTCCTCCTCCTTTGTTCTGGTGGTGATTTCCACTTGTGCCACCGCCGCAATGGAAGCAAGGGCTTCTCCACGAAATCCCATGGTGTAAATATGCTCCAAATCCTCTATTTTAGATAATTTGCTTGTTGCATGGGGCTGAAAGGCGTCCTTTACTTCATCTTTCGGAATACCGCAGCCATTATCCGTTACACGAATATAGGAAATGCCACCTTCTTTCAGTTCCACCGTAATGGTACTTGCCCCTGCATCAATGGCATTTTCCGTCAACTCTTTTACAACGGAACGAGGAGATTCCACCACTTCCCCTGCCGCTATTTTATTGATGGTTTTTTGGTCAAGAATTTGTATTTTTCCCAATCAGTTCCCTCCTTTCCCTGCAAATTATATTTCTTTTGCCCACTTCTGCAAATCAAAAAGTTTTTGCAATGCTTCCATAGGTGTCATGGAAAGAACATCCAGATTTTTGATTTCCTCAACCATCTGCACTTCCTCCATGGTAAACATATCCACCTGTTGCACTTCTTCCTGCTGCTCCTGAAAATCCGTTGCAATCTCTTTTGTTTTCTTTGTAATGTCCGCTGCATTCAAGCGTTTCAAAATCTCTTTGCTGCGTTTGATGATTCTATTGGGCAAACCTGCCAGACGTGCTACCTGTATTCCGTAACTATTGTCTGCACCGCCACGCTTGATTTTCCGTAGGAAAATAATATCCTCCCCTTGCTCCTGCACGGTAATACAGAAATTTTGCACACCGGGAAGTTTTCCTTCCAGTTCTGTTAATTCGTGGTAATGGGTTGCAAACAGAGTTTTTGCCCCGATTTTTTTGGTATCCATAATGTATTCCAAAACCGCCCACGCAATACTCAGTCCGTCAAAGGTACTTGTGCCCCTACCGATTTCATCTAATATTAAAAGGCTCTTGGACGTGGCATGATGCAGAATATTGGCAACTTCCGTCATTTCCACCATAAAAGTACTTTGCCCTGCACTCAGGTCGTCAGATGCACCTACTCTGGTAAAAATTCTGTCTACAATACCAATTCTTGCCTTGTCTGCCGGAACAAAGCTGCCAATTTGTGCCATAAGAACAATAAGTGCTGTTTGTCGCATATAAGTCGATTTTCCTGCCATATTCGGACCTGTAATAATCGCAAGACGAGTATCCTTGTCGTCCAAATATGTATCGTTGGGGATAAACTGCCCTTGCATCATTTTTTCCACGACAGGGTGTCTGCCTGCTTGAATGTCAATACAGCCGCCATCATCTACAACAGGCTTTACATAATTTTGTTTCTGTGCCACCTCGGCTAAAGACTGCAAAGCATCAATTTCCGCAATAATACCGGCACAACGCTGTATCCGCTCCACTTCCGATGCCACTGCATTGCGGATTTCTGTAAATAAATCATATTCTAAGGAAACGATTTTTTCTTCGGAGCTTAAAATCAATTCAGCCAAATCATTCAATTCTGGTGTGATGTAGCGTTCACAGTTTGCCAGTGTCTGCTTTCTGATATACCGCTCTGGCACTTCTGCCAAATTGGCCTTGGTCACTTCCAGATAGTAACCGAACACTTTATTCTCGGCTATCTTCAGATTTTTGATACCCGTTTTCTCCCGTTCCTCCTGCTCCATTTCCTTAATCCACTGACCGCCTTCTTTTTTTGCCTTTGTATAGGTATCCAGTTCTTCGGAATACCCTTCCTTAATCATTTTTCCTTCTCTTACCGTAACAGGCGGCTCATCTTTGATGGCCTGCTCAATGAGGTCATGGATATTTTCCAAAGGATCCATATTTTCATACAATTCCTGTAAATAAGAACTTTTGCATTGGGACAACAGTGCTTTTAGTCTGGGCAGATTGCAGATTGAATTTTTCAGCATAATCAGTTCCTTGGCATTAGCACTTTGATAAACCACACGGCCCATAATCCGCTCAAAGTCGTATATGGTATTTAAAATATCCTTAATTTCTTCCCGAAGGAATAAATCCTTTGTCAGTTCTTCCACACTGTCCAAACGTTTTTGGATTTTTTCCACATCCACAAGGGGCTGCTCCACCCATTTGCGGAGAAGTCTTGCACCCATAGCTGTTTTTGTTTCGTCCAATACCCAAAGAAGAGAACCTCTTTTATTTTTCTCCCGCATGGTTTCCGTCAATTCCAGATTTCTCCTGCCGGCAGGATCTAAAGGCATAAAATCTGCCATAGTATAATACCGTAAAGAAGTAATATGCTTCAGCTGGTTCTTCTGGGTTTCCAAAAGATACCAGAGAAGTCCCCCTGCTGCGGATACCGCATTTTCTTTCTTTTCCAAACCATAGCCGTCCAAAGAACTGACTTGAAAATGGTTCTTCAATGTATCTCTTGCTACCGCATAGGAAAACATACGGTCATCAACATCACTAAAAGTGATGTGTAATCTTTCCTCCAATTCCTTTGCCAGAGGATTTTGGGAAAACTCTTCATTGCAGACCATTTCCACAGGCATATATCTTGCTGCTTCTTCCATAATTTTTTCTTGCAAAAAAATACTTTGAAATTCCGTTGTCTGAAATTCCCCTGTAGATATGTCACAAATTGCCAGACCTCCGCCGTTTTTTGCGTTATATACAGACATAATATAGTTATTCTTTCTTTCGTCCAGAGATACGCTGTCTACCACTGTTCCTGGTGTAACAACACGCACCACATCTCGCTTAACGATGCCTTTTGCCTGTTTTGGGTCTTCCTGCTGTTCACAAATTGCCACACGATACCCCTTTTCCACCAAACGGGCAATATAGGTATCTGCGCTGTGAAAAGGCACACCACACATAGGTGCACGTTCCTTCTGCCCCCAATCCTTACCTGTCAGTGTAATTTCCAGTTCCTTAGAAGCAATCAGGGCATCTTCAAAGAACATTTCATAAAAGTCGCCTAAACGAAAAAAAAGCAAACAATGCTTATACTTTTCTTTAATCTCAAAATATTGCTGCATCATGGGCGTCATTTTCGCCATTTACAGTTTCCTCCCTCTTTTTTACAGCAAACCCGAACCCCCTTTCCTGGGAGTTCGGGTAAAAGTTATCTAGTCGTATTCATTAGTGGCATCCACCGCCGCAAGATTCGCAGCAAGAAGGACTGCATCCGCCTGCCTGTTCAGGTTCTTCACCAGACAGTGTTGCAGTAATGATATTGAAAACAGAATTCATAAAATTATTGAAATTCATTTCAGCCACAAACAAATCTGAAGCCAGTTTATTGTTTTTAATTTCCTGACCTTTTGTTTCCATATCTTCATTGTATTTCTTCTGTTCTTCAGGAGAAACACCGCCTGCTTGCATCCGTGCCTGAAAATCTTCGTGCATCTTTGTATATTCTGCAACAGTCTTTACAATCTCAGGGTCTGCTTCGTATGCTTTCTTTGCTTCCAAAAGCGTTTCTACCTGTGGTGTTTTCTGTAATTCTTTTCCCAGCTCTCTTGCCATTTCAAATACAGTTGCCATATGATTTCACCTTAAATCCTTTCTCCTATTAAATAGAATGTTTTATTTTCTTTTATCTTAACGGGTACAATATGCCCAATCAAGTCTGCATCACCTTGAAAATGTACAAGCATATTTTGCTCCGTTCTACCTGTCAAAATACTTTCATCGTGTCTGCTGATTTCTTCCACCAGAACTTTTGTCTCTTTTCCCACATATACCTCATTAACTTCATGAATGATGGGATTCAATATATCCAGCATACGGTCGAAACGATCTTTCGCCACATCTTCCGGAATCTGATCTTCCATGACGGCAGCAGGTGTGCCTGTTCGCTTGGAATAGAGAAATGTAAAAGCGGTGCTGTATCTTGCCTCTCGAATGACGTCCAGTGTTTCCTGAAAATCTTCTTCTGTTTCGCCCGGGAAACCAACAATAATATCGGTACTCAACGTAATGTCCGGCATTGCATCTTTCACTTTCCGCACCAAATCCAAATATTTTTCCTTTGTATACCGACGGTTCATGCGACGTAGCACCTCGCTACTTCCTGACTGCATAGGAAGGTGGAGATTTTTACATACCTTATCACATTCCTTCATGGCAAGTATCAACTCGTCAGACATATCCTTTGGGTGCGAAGTCATAAAACGAATTCGCTCAATGCCTTCCACTTCATTTACCATACGAAGCAATTCCGCAAAGGATATCGGCTTGTCCAATGTTTTGCCATAGGAATTGACGTTTTGTCCCAAAAGCATAACTTCTTTCACGCCGTCTTTTGCCAGCTTTTCGATTTCTTCGATAATATCCTCCGGCTTGCGGCTGCGTTCCCTACCTCTGACATAAGGCACAATACAGTAAGTACAAAAATTGTTGCAGCCATACATAATATTGACAGATGCTTTAAAATTTTGTCCCCTAATAGAAGGCATATCTTCCGCAATATCACTGCCTTCCTTCCAAATATCCATGACCTGCTTTCCGCTTTCTATCCGCTGACAGAGAAGCTGTGGCAGTTTATAAAGATTAAATGTCCCGAATATCATGTCTACAAAAGAATATGTTTTTTGCAGCCGTTCAATCACAACATCTTGTTGTGTCATGCAGCCACAAAGGGCAATAATCAATTCCGGATTTTTCTTTTTTAAAGTATTGAGCCAACCCAGTTTGCCATAAACTTTTTGCTCCGCATTTTCCCGAATACAGCATGTATTGTAAATGACAAAATCTGCCTCATTTTCTTTATCGGTAGGCACATAACCCATTTCTGTCAAAACACCAATTAGCTTTTCCGAATCATGGGCATTCATTTGACAACCCATAGTAAAGCAATACATTTTTCTTGGTCTGCCGTACTTTTCCTGAAATTCCTGATTCCACTTACGCACAGCATCCATATATGGCTCCTGCGTGCGGAATACAGATTGTTCTTTCTTATCCTCCATGCAATCTACCTTTCTGTTTATTTTTATGGATTTTCACCGTCTATCAGTGTACCATAAATAAAAAATTTTTTCAATCATTTGTATACTTCATTTTCAACTTTGCCCATTGAAAAAAAGGAGATATATTTCCATAAAATTAGGGAAATCGTATTTTATTTATAAGCGTGTTTGACATGGATTTTGGTTTCGAAAGCAAAATTTTCAATTTCCATAAAATTATGTTTTAACATTTCCCGAATATGGCTTGGAAGCAACTCATATTTCAACGGTTTTTT
>JAHHTX010000063.1 GCA_020024255.1 Anaerotignum sp. | reverse complement strand
TGATATGGCGGAGTAGCTCAGTTGGCTAGAGCATGCGGTTCATACCCGCAGTGTCGGGGGTTCAAATCCCTCCTCCGCTACTTTTTTGAAGAAAGAAGAAAGTTCTTTATTTTGATAAAGAGTTTTCTTCTTTTTTCATATATGGAAATTGAAAAAAGAAAAGAATTATATTTTTGAGTATTGTAGATTTTAGAGATAACCAATTTAAAATTTTTTTCTTTGATAGACAGAAATCTTCTCTGTCTATCACCATAAACACATTTAAAGACTAAAGAAGAAACTGTGTGGAATCCCAAACTACTTTATCAGTGAATGGATTTGTTCTTTTACAGCAATCATTGCTGCCAGAATGCCCAGATTTTTTTCATATCCTATACTGAAATACAGTCGCATGCTAACCAGCATATCAGGTATTTACCTCTATAATGTCCACTTCCTTTTCTGTGCAAAGTTTTCTTATGATTTGCCCTGTGTCCCTTCGTAATTCTCTATCAACCACTTTTCTCCTATATTTGGAGCAAAAACAAAGTGCCACAAAAAGGCTGTTTCCTGCTTTAGCAGAAGGAAACAGCCTTTTTGTGGCATTTCATTTATTGTTTACCTGTAGTACCAAATCCGCCTCTGTTTTCTCCTTCCAAAGTGTTTGTTTCCTCAAAAGAAAAGGCAGGCTGATGGGCAAAAATACGAAACTGACAGATACGGTCATTCACTTCAATGACTGTATCTCGCAGTGCATAGGCAGGGTAGAACCATTGGTCCTGATCCCCACAATAGCTTTCGTCAATAATGCCACAATGGTTGGTCTGGATAATGCCAAAATTTTTGAATGTAGAACTTCTGGGAACTACATGAGCTTCATAACCTTTTGGCAGTTCCATGGCAACACCTAAAGGAATTAGTCGAAATTCCCCCTTTTTCAGTTCTACACGTTCTGCGGCACGAAGGTCAATCCAGTCGGATTTTCCGTCGATATAGCGGAGTTTTTCAATTTTATCGGTAAAATATTTGATCTTAATGGAAAGCATTTTTTTAATCCTTTCTACATTTTATTCTGCGGGATAGAGGTAGAGAGAGCTTTTGGCAAGAGATTTCTTTACATCAATAATACGCTGATTGAAACTTCCCTTCCAATGCAGTTTGGAGTCCTTTAATTCCTCTACAAAGCGACCATCTACTAATACATCAATATATGCCATAACAGGCAATGCACTGACTTCCTCCCATTGATAGCCTGTATAGAGCCATGTTTTTTTCTTTGGAAACCGTTCTTTGATTTCCTTCGCAAGGGCTGTAATATCCTCTCGGTTACCCATATATAAGGGATCACCTCCACTAAAGGTAATCCCACTGATATAGTCTTTTTCCAGTTCTGCAAATAATTCCTGCTTTGCTGAATCGTCAAAGGGTAAACCATCATTAGGGTCCCATGTAATGGGATTCTGACAGTTTTTGCAGCCGTGGGAGCAGCCGGATACCCATAGCACCACACGCAGCCCTTCGCCGTTTAGCATATCGTCTTTTGTGATATTGTGATAGTGCATCACATACTCTTCCTTTCTGCAATTTCCGCCATTTTTGCTTCGTTCAAACGGGTATCTCCTTTTACTCTGGAGTAGGAAAGATAGCCATTCATACGTTCAATTTTTGTCAGGTTTTTACTGCCGCATTTCGGGCATACATCCATATCCAACTCTTCATGACCACAGTCATCGCAGTAGGCAAGAGAAAGATTGATACCTTCATAAAATCCCATTTTCATAGCACGGCGTACCAAGACACGGATGGCATCTAGATTGTAGTCGATAGGATATTTTACATACTGTATTTTCCCGCCATTGGATAAATCCCAGAAGCGTTTTTCCAAATCCTGTTTTTGGATAGGGGAAATATCTTCTGTTACATGGCAGTGAAAAGAGTTGCTTACATAAGGGCGGTCAGATACGTTTTCTATAACACCATATTTTTTACGGAACTGTGTTACCTGTAAACCGCAAAGGCTCTCTGCAGGTGTGCCATAGATGGCATAAAGATTACCATCAGCTTTTTTGTATTCATCGACTTTATTATTGATATGCTGCAATGTTTCAATGGCAAATTCCCCGTCTTCCACCAGAGATTTTCCATTGTGCAGTTCTTGCAATTCATTCAGTGCGGTAATGCCAAAAGAAGCTGTTGCTGTCTTTAGCAAGGGCTTAATTTTATCATGAATACCGAGATGTCCGCCGTAGAATCCGCCTTCGCAGTAGGCAAGGGGATTGGTAGATGCACGCATTTCTCCCAGATATGCGTAAGTACGGATATGAAGCTGACGAATGAGTTCCAGATAATAGTCAAGGACTTCAAAGAAGGGACGGTTTTCCTGTTTCGCCTTTGCATATATCATAGGCAGATGCAGACTGACTGCACCAATATTAAAACGTCCTACAAAAACAGGTTTATCCGTATCATCAGCCGGTGTCATACCCCCACGCTCAAACCAAGGAGAAAGGAAAGCACGACATCCCATAGGACTGATAATTGCACCATATTTTTTGTATATTTCCGCTACATATCCTTCGCCTGTTAAAGAAAGCCAGTCAGGATACATGGTCTTGGAAGAACAAAGAATACCTGCTTCAAAAACATCTTCCAGTTCTTTTCCCTCACCATGAAGGTTTTCATCATACAAAAATACCAGTTTTGGGAATAGTACAGGTTTTTTACAAGATTTTTTGCCCTGTCCTTTTCTACGCACATTCAGCATGGTAATAGATGCCATTTTTGCAAATTTTCCTGTTCCTGTACCGAATGTCATGGTAATAAAAGGGTAATCCCCACGACTGGACGCAACAGTATTGAATTTATATTCCCAACCTTGGAAACCTTGTTCAAAGTCGTTGAGAACATCTGCCATTGCTTCTTTATCAGCTGCTTTTGGTGTCAGGCCGATGTCAATATAGCGGTGATAAAATTTATCATAGCTTTTTTCTGCAAAAGGCTCAAGCAGCGTGTCTACAGAAGGTACTGTAAATCCACCGTATTGCTGGCTTGCAGCAGAAAGGACAATGTCCCCAATAACATCAAAGGCAACATCTAGTGTTTTTGGTTCGTTGTACCAAAGATTGCCCATTTCAAAGCCACCGGTCAGAACGCTTTTTACATCAAACAGACAGCAGTTCATGGTATCTCTTCTGGCAGACATATCATGGATGTAGATATAGCCATCTCTGCAAGCCTGTAATTCCTCTGTTGTCATGAAGAATTTTTGATATAATTCTTTATTTAACTGATTGAATACCAAAGAACGTTTGGTGGAAACCAGTGCACTGTCTGTATTGCTGTTTTCTTTATCGCCGATGTACATGATGGATTGGCTTTTTTTGTATACTTCATCTAGCATTTTCACGAAATCCTGTTTGTAGTTGCGATAATCCCGATAGCTTTTTGCTACTTCAGGTTTTACTTGTTCCAACGCACCTTCTACAATGTTGTGCATTTCTGCAATGGGAATTCCTTCTTTTCCCAGAGATTTTGCCTTTTCCTCTACAAAATGGCAAATGAAGTCCAATTCTTCATCTGTAAATTTAACTAAAGCACGATAAGCCGATTTATTGACTGCCACAATGACTTTTTGCACATTCCAAGGTTCATGCGTATTATCTTTTTTTATTACATACATATTATATTCCTCCTCTGTTCTATTTCTCAGACAGATGCTGCAGCATTTAGTGGTGTACTTAATGTAGCATATCTAGTATGTAATTGCAATAAAAAAACAATATATTGTGAAAACGTGAGAACTTTACCACTTTTTTTCGGATATTTTTGTGCGGTTATTTTTGCAAAGTTTGTCGAATGGCTTTTTGCCAACCCTCCAATTTTTCTCCTGCTTCCTCCTTGGACATTTTTGGCGAGTAGGCATGGGAAACGCCCCAGTTTCTACGAATTTCGGAGCGGTCTTTCCAGTAGCCAACGGCAAGACCGGCAAGATAGGCTGCCCCCAGTGCCGTTGTTTCCAAAGTTTTGGGACGAAGAACAGGGACACCGGTAATATCTGCCTGAAATTGCAAAAGGAAGTTGTTGTTGGCTGCGCCACCGTCTACCCGCAACTCAGCAAGAGGAATCCCTGCATCTTCTTCCATGGCACGAAGTACATCAAAAGTCTGGTATGCCATAGATTCCAGAGCTGCACGGGCGATATGACAGCGGTTTGCTCCTCTGGTTAGTCCGGTCAATGTGCCTCTTGCATAAGGGTCCCAATAAGGTGCACCAAGCCCCACAAAGGCAGGTACAAGGTAGACGCCACAGGTATCTGCTACGGAAAGTGCCATATCCTCTGTTTCGGGAGCAGAAGAAATCAAACGAAGTTCATCTCGCAGCCATTGGATTGCCGCTCCTGCCACAAATACAGAGCCTTCCAGTGCGTAGGAAACTTTACCATTCAATCCCCAAGCAATGGTGGTTAAAAGTCCTCTGTGAGAGGTAACAGGCTTGTCGCCTGTGTGCATTAAAAGAAAACAGCCTGTGCCATAGGTGTTTTTGGCAGAGCCGGGAGTAAAACAAGCCTGTCCAAATAAAGCCGCCTGTTGGTCGCCTGCCACCCCTGCAATAGGAATGGGCGTACCAAAGTGGAAGGGCAGTGTTTCTCCAAGAACACCGCTGGAAGGCATAACCTTTGGCAAAATAGAAACTGGTATATCTAAAAGGTCTAAAATTTCCGTATCCCATTCCAAAGAATGAATATTAAAGAGCATGGTACGAGAAGCGTTGGAATAGTCCGTTGCATGAACCTGTCCGCCAGTTAAGTTCCAAATGAGCCAAGTGTCTACTGTACCAAAAAGGAGATTGCCTTCTTCTGCCATTTTTCTGGCTTCGGGGATATTTTCCAGTATCCATCGTATTTTAGTTGCAGAAAAGTAGGCATCTATGAGCAGACCTGTCTTTTTTTGAAAGAAATCTGTCAATCCTTGTTCCTTCAAGGAGTCACAATAGTCAGCAGTTCTTCTGCACTGCCAGACAATGGCATTATAGACAGGTTTTCCTGTGCGTTTGTCCCAAAGAATGGTAGTTTCCCGCTGATTGGTAATGCCGATTGCGGCAATGTCTGCCGCAGTCAGTCCTTTTTGCCGCAATACTTCCTGTGCCACGGCAAGCTGGGACTGCCAGATTTCCAAAGGGTCATGCTCCACCCACCCTGCATGAGGGTAAATCTGTTTGTATTCTTTCTGGGCAATGCCGCAAATGTGGCCGGCTTTATCAAAGAGAATACAGCGAGAACTGGTCGTACCTTGATCCAAAGACATCACATATTGCATACCAAAACCTCCTTATGCAAAATTACATATAAGGGTTACTGTGTCGCTCTGTTTCCAATGTGGTGGCAGGCCCATGACCGGGATATACGGTGTAATCACCGGGCAGGTCACGGAGCCGTTTCAGGGAACGCATAATTTCGCCCCAGTCGCCTGTGGGCAGGTCGGTTCTGCCACAAGACCCTTGAAACAGTGTATCTCCAGAAAAGATATTGTCCTCCAACAAGAAGCATAGACTGCCTTCTGTATGACCAGGTGTCAGCATAACGGAGAATTTTAAATCACCGACTTCAATTGTATCGCCTTCTTCCAACCAGATGTCAGGCGTAATGGAAATAGGGTTGCCACTATATAAAGAGCAATTAGTGGCAGGGTCTGTAAGCATACGCTGTTCTTTTTTACCACCACATACCAGACAGCCATATTTTTCTTTTACGGCATCAACTGCGCCAATATGGTCAAAATGCCCATGAGTCAAAAGAATGTGTGTAGGTTTCAGATTGTTTTCTGCAATGTAGCGGAATAAAGGTTGGGGATTGCCGTCACAGTCGATGATGGCAGAAATTCCGTTATCATCTGATACCACATAGCAGTTTGTGCTGATAAAGCCGATTTCCAGCGTTTGTATTTTCATGAGAGATACCTCCTTATGTTCCATTGGTTATTTTGGCAATTTGTTTTATTATACCAGAAAAGGGGACAGAAGGCATAGAAATTTTTTGAGCGGAAGTAAACAGGCGGGGAAAGAAAAATAAGATTTACTGGACAAAAATGGGATAAAAGAGGTAATATAGCAAAATGAGAGGAGTGTGTATCAAAAATGGAAAGAGAAAAACAACTGATAGAGGGAAGTCGTTTGATTATACGGGAAATCGGGGCATGGTTTCTTATGGCAATCTGGATGATATTCAGTCACGGTACTGCCCAAATACTTTGGGGACAGCCACTGCCCACCATATTGGTATTAACAGGAATTTTAGGTTGTTTTGTACTGGTGATGGGAGCAAGCAGTGCCAATTCCCTCAGACGAGGATATAAAATGAAACATGGTAAACGCTATTTGACAGGAGCAGGTATTTTGATACTGTTGATATTGGGTATTGCGATTCTGCTGCCCAACATGTTTTCTTTTTTAGGCAGTAGCTTAATTCCGTTGGTTTTTGCATGGAATCCTATTTCTATTCGTTTGGAATGGCAGGAAGAGCTGCGGGAACTGCGAGGAAGATAAAAAAACAGGAGATAACGGTTTTGTCCGTATCTCCTGTGAGGGTGCCGACAAAGTCGTCCCCCTTGGTCAAAGCCTCATTTCATTCAAGGCTTTGACCGGCAGACAGAAGGATAAAGCAGAAGTTCCAATGCAAAAAAGCCTTGAAACTTCTGCTTTTCCTCATGGGAAGTCAATTCCCACTGCGGATTCCATTTGGGAAACCCTTTGTTTCCCAAACCCTTCCGCATTTGTCTGACAGGAGATAATGGTTTTGTCCATATCTCCTGTTTTTTTTCATCTGTATTTATTTGGTTTTCAGATATTCATCAATGGCTTCGGCAGCCTTTTTCCCTGCACCCATGGCAAGGATTACTGTTGCAGCACCTGTTACTGCATCGCCTCCGGCATAAACACCTTCTCTTGTGGTCTGATTGGTTTCTTCGTTGACAACGAGGCAGCCTTTGCGGTTGGTTTCCAATCCATTTGTGGTGTTGCGGATAAGCGGGTTGGGGGAAGTGCCGATGGACATGACAACAGTATCAACATCAATAACATAGTTGGAGCCTTCTATGGGAACGGGACGTCTTCTGCCGCTAGCATCAGGTTCACCCAGTTCCATTTTCAGACATTCAATACCGCATACCTGACCATTGCCGTCATCTAGAATCTGTACAGGATTACGCAGAAGATGGAATTCAATGCCTTCTTCCTTTGCGTGATGGATTTCTTCCAAACGTGCAGGCATTTCCTTTTCGGAACGACGGTATACAATATATACTTTTTCTGCCCCCATTCTTTTTGCACATCTTGCAGCGTCCATGGCAACATTACCACCACCTACAACGGCAACTGACTTGCTGTTGCGGATAGGGGTATCGTATTCAGAAATGTATGCTTTCATGAGGTTGATACGAGTCAGATATTCATTGGCAGAGTACACCCCTACCAATGCCTCACCGGGAATATTCATGAAAGAAGGCAGACCTGCACCTGTACCGATAAATACAGCATCAAAACCCATATCTTCTATGATTTCATCAATAGAAAGAACCTTGCCGATGACCATATTTGTCATGATTTCTACGCCCATAGCGGAGAGTTTGTCAATTTCTTTTTGTACAATGGATTTTGGCAGACGGAATTCGGGAATACCATATACCAATACACCACCTGCTGTATGGAAGGCTTCAAAAATGGTAACAGCATAGCCTTGTTTTGCCAAATCTCCTGCACAAGCCAGAGAAGATGGTCCAGAACCGATAACAGCAACTTTTTTGCCGTTTTGCATGGGCTTTTCGGGTACTTCATCACAGTTTGCCATATACCAGTCAGCAACAAAACGTTCCAGTCTGCCAATGGCAACAGGTTCGTTCTTGATTCCTCTAACGCATTTGGACTCACACTGACTTTCCTGTGGACAAACACGGCCACAGACTGCCGGCAAGGCATTGGTAGAGGTAATGATTTTGTATGCTGCCATAAAGTCGCCCTTTGCCACTTCTGCAATAAATTCGGGAATACGCACGTTTACAGGACATCCATTTACACAGGGCTTATGTTTACAGTTTAAGCATCTGGAGGCTTCCTCCATCGCCATTTCTGCGGTGTAGCCCAGAGCTACTTCTTCAAAATTTTTGTTTCTTATGTTTGCTGCCTGCTCAGGCATTTTTATTTTTTCGGGACTCATATTTGCCATTGTTTCCATCCTCCTTAGTGAATGAGATCATGTGCCAGTTTATCCATACGGCAGAGATGAGATTCTGCCAGTTCGGCCTCTTCTTTTTTATAAATAGAATTGCGGTTCATCAGTTCGTCAAAGTCTACTTCGTGACCATCAAAATCAGGGCCGTCTACACAGGCAAATTTGATTTTTCCGCCAACTGTAACACGGCATCCTCCGCACATCCCTGTACCATCAATCATGATAGGGTTCAGACTAACGATGGTTTTAATGCCAAAGGGTTTTGTAGTCAGGCTAACAAACTTCATCATGGGAATGGGGCCAATGGCGATAACGGCATCGTATTTGTTGCCTGCTTCGATAAGAGATTTCAGCTTATCTGTGACAAAGCCTTTTTCGCCCTGTGTGCCATCATCAGTCATGAGGTAGTAGTTGTCTGCCACAGCCTTCATTTCCTCTTCCAAAATAACAATGTCTTTGTTGCGGAAGCCAGCAATAACATCGACAGAAACACCCAGATTATGTAGTGCTTTTGCTTGGGGATATGCAATGGCACAGCCAACACCGCCACCTACAACGGCAACTTTTTTTAACCCATCATATTCTGTTGCCACACCCAAAGGGCCAACAAAGTCACGAATGGAGTCACCGATTTCTTTTTCTGCCAAAAGCTTTGTGGAAAGACCAACTTTCTGGAAAATGATGGTGACTGTTCCTTTTTCTCTGTCATAGTCTGCGATGGTCAGGGGAACACGCTCACTGTATTCATCAACACGGAAAATAATAAACTGACCTGCTTTAGCTTTTTTTGCGATAAAAGGGGCTTCGATTTCCAGCAGTGTTACCATGCTGTTTAATTCCTTTTTATTTACAATACGAAACATGGATATTCAACTTCCTTTCTTAATGGGAATAATGAAAAGTTTATGTTGCACAGAGGTCATTTGTCTGCTCTGTGTGCATAAAGTAAAGCGTTTTGTATAAGATGGACAGAAGACGGACAGAAAAATCTCTGTATACCATTATACATTGCTTTACATTTCGCTAGAATAATCATATCATAAAAAGAAATGAGAGGATATGGCTAAAACGCTGTTTTTCTTTTTAGGGATGCACAAAGAGTTTGGGGTATTTGAATAAAAACATGGGACGAATATTGTTCCCAATATGCGAAGGAGGAAAGGTACAATGGAGCATAAATACAGTTTAGATGATTTTCGGCAGATAATCAAAAGACTGCGTGGGGAGAGTGGGTGTCCGTGGGACAAAGTACAAACCCATGAAACTTTGCGAAAGGATATGTTGGAAGAGGCCTATGAAGCGGTAGAAGCCATAGACCGTAAAGATATGAAAAATCTCAAGGAAGAATTGGGAGATGTGCTTTTGCAAGTGGTGTTCCATTCTTCTCTTGCGGAAGATGAGGGAGCATTTACTTTTGATGATGTGGTGCAGAGTGTTTGCGAAAAAATGATTTATCGTCATCCCCATGTATTCGGCAGCGGTAAAGCAGATACACCGGAAGAAGTTTTGGTCAACTGGGAAGATTTGAAAAAAAAGGAAAAACATGCAGAAACCCAGACACAGATGATGGCAGATGTGCCCCTTGCTCTGCCTGCTTTGACCCGTGCAGCAAAAGTGCAAAAAAAAGCTGCTGCTGTCGGATTTGATTTTGCAAAAACGCAAGAAGCATGGGAAAAAGTCAAAGAAGAGATTGCTGAATTGGAAGCGGAAATGGAAAAGATGGACGGCAATATAGAGGAAGAATTTGGTGATGTTTTGTTTGCAATGGTAAATGTAGCAAGGTTTTTGCAAATAAATCCCGAGTTTTCCTTGACAAAAGCCACCAAAAAGTTTATAAATAGATTTGAGTATATTGAGAATTCAGCCCTTACGGAGGGGAAACAGCTTTCTAGCATGACTCTGAAGGAAATGGATTTGCTCTGGGACAAGGCGAAAGAAGCCTTGGCCAAAGAAAGATAAAATTTAAGAGGAGGACAAAAAGAATGAACAAATCTGAATTAGTTGCAGCCATTGCGGAAAAGGCAGAAATGAGCAAAAAAGATGCAGAAAAGGCACTGAAAGCTTTTGAAGATGTTATTACAGAAGAATTGGCAGCAAACAATAAAGTACAGCTGGTAGGTTTCGGCACATTTGATGTGGCAGAAAGAGCAGCAAGAGAAGGCAGAAACCCTCAGACAGGTGCAGCAATGCCTATTCCTGCTTCCAAAGCACCTAGATTCAAAGCAGGTAAGGCTTTGAAAGATGCAATTAACAAATAATTTCTTTTGATTCTTGGAAACGCTTTCTCTTTTTTTGGGAAAGCGTTTTTTTGAACAGAAAGGAGAGAATGTATGCGTATTGATAAATTTTTGAAGGTATCCCGTATCATCAAAAGAAGAACTGTTGCCAATGAAGCCTGTGATGCCGGCAGAGTCAGCATTAACGGGAAGGTAGTCAAGGCAGGGGCAGAAGTAAAATGTGGTGATATTATCGAGATACAGTTTGGTACCAATGCTACAAAAATCGAAGTGCTGGATTTGAAAGAGTCTACAAAAAAAGAGGATGCCGCATCTATGTATCGTGCCATAGAATAGCATAAATCGGAAAACCTCCCATATACTGTATTGGGGGAGCTTTGCCCCATACAGTTTTGCAAAGAAAACGGCAAATGGGAGGTTTTTGTTTTGGGAGAAGAAAGAAGAGAACACCACAGCATTTCTGTAGAGGATAGAAAACGTGTGCGTATCAGCGGTGTGACAGAGGTGCTGTCCTTTGATGAAGAAAGTATTGCCGTGGAAACGGAATGTGGACTTTTAATTTTGAAAGGTACGGAGCTCCATGTGGGAAAACTGAACCTGGAAGATGGGGAAGTGTCAGTAAGCGGTCATGTGGATTCTGTGACTTATGCCGAGGACGCAGACGGCAATAAAAATTCCTTTTTTGGCAGGTTGTTCCGATAGGTGTGATTTTATCTGCCCATGATCAGGCAGAACTGTTTCTGCTTACTATACTTTTGGGCGGACTTATGGGGCTTTTGTATGACGGACTGCGTCTTTTTCGCCGTATACTGCCTCATAAAAGGTTTTGGATACAGACGGAGGATTTTCTGTATTGGATAATCTTGGCTCTGGCTGTATTTTCTGTTTTGTTACATAAAAATGCAGGAGAAATACGATTTTTTATCTTTTTGGGACTTGGGGGCGGTTTGCTTCTGTACTTTCTTGTATGCAGTCCTTTTATTATGAGGGTAGGGGAAGGGGTGCTTTATGGGGCGAAAAAAGTCATTGTACTGTTTTTTACCATACTGTTTACGCCTTTTCGACTGGTTTTTTCTGTATTTCGTAGACCTATGCAAAAAATGAAAAGATTTTGCGAACAACATTCGAAAAACTGCTTGCATTTATGTAAGGTATATGTAAAAATAAAAATGGGCAGTGTGAGAAGGGGATGGCGTATGCTACGAAAAAAATAGCAGTATGAAAAAGAGGGTTTGAGAGTGATGAGGCAAAAAACAAAGAAAAAAAAGAAAAGAGCAGACAGTTTGTTTATTCGCCTTTTTTTGGTGATCTTTGTGGCCGTCATAGCGGTTTGTACAGGCTTGCAAATGGAAAAATACAACAACCTTCAAAGAGAAGCGGCAGAATTAAGCCAACAAATTGCAGAGGAAGAAAAGAAGCTAGCAGATTTTGAAAAGAAAAAAGAGTACTATAATAGTGACAGCTACATTGAACAGATTGCCAGAGAGAAGCTGGGACTTGTCAAAAGCAATGAGGTTTTAATTATAAACAGAGAAGGCTGATTTTAAAAATTGGTGCATATTTGCAAAAAAATGCAAAAAAGGTGTTGACAAAAAGATGGTAAGCAGATATACTAAGGAAGTCGATTTGAGTACGGCGGAGTAGCTCAGTTGGCTAGAGCATGCGGTTCATACCCGCAGTGTCGGGGGT
>JAHHTX010000062.1 GCA_020024255.1 Anaerotignum sp. | reverse complement strand
GATTATCTGTATCAAATATGGTTTTAATGCCCAGACATTCTAAATTTTCTGTAGATACATATAGCGTATTCCCATGCCATTCCCGTAAAATGTCCTGCTCAGGTACAAAACCACCGTTTATCATCAACAAATATACACTATCATCAATCACTTTATCATATATTGATACAGTCTGTCTTGCCTCTGTATCTAAATAAAATCGTTCATACACACCATCAAATGCTGTGGTACCTAGATTGAGATCGAAATTATTTTCTTCCCATTTTCGTTTATGCGATGCTGCCCAAGCATCATATGGTATAGAAAGACTTCCCATAAGCAATATAACAAAAACACAAATCCATTTCTTCATACTTTCAACCTCCTCACAAGTTCTTATGCCCAAAATTCATATGATATTGCCAATCATAGAATCTTGATATTTACTTGTTCTTCTTTCTTTTTTCAAATTCATATAAAATGGATATTTTTACAGCATAATACGTTTTTAGATTTCATCATCAAAACCTCGAACCAGCATATATTCAAACATATCACTTCCTATTTCATCTAATAAAAAAATGCCTTCTATATATGAACCATGTCCTGCATGACCTGTTCCCTCTTTCACATACATAGAACCACTGGTTTTATCTACTAAAAACAGAAGTGGCCCCCTAATTATCCAGTAACTAGCCGTTTCATCTACATAGTGCAGATCATTTATTTTTTCCTGAATCTCTTTTTTGGCATTCTGTATATAGGAATCTTGGTTTGCATAACCACCTTTTGATTCAAATTCTTGATTATAGTATGTAAGTTTTTCTTTAATCATGGTTACTGCCTGTTCCTTTGTCACTGTCTGTTTTCTATTATCTATGTTGATCAATGGGTTCATCATGGGCATAATGCCACTTTTTTGATATGTTACATTTACATGAAACAAATTTGCAAATTCCCTAATTGGAATATAGATTTTATTATTGACAAAGATACATTTACTTTGTATTTGATTATGGTTTTTTTCCATAGTAAGTGCTTTTTTATCTATTACTACCTCATCATTGTTACTGGTTATGACAAGAGTATCTGCATCTTCTTTTATAGCTAAATTGAAATATTGACAAAATTCTTTTATTTCAGCAAAGGCTCGATTATTGACCAAAACCATATCGTCATCTGTTATATTGCCATTTACCATAAAAAAGGTATGGCTTATATCATGTTCTAAAATAACCTCTACTCCGGAAGATGACAAAAATTTATATTTCCACACTCCCTCATCAAAATTGCTATGTTCTCTATCAATTTGATTCATATAACAAGGTGAGGTAATGGGTTCAGATGCCCAAGCAGTGTTGACAAAGAACTGTAGCATACATACTCCACCAATCATAAATAATCTTTTCTTAGCTTTCATCATCGTTCCTCCTCTCAAAAATTCTCAGTTTTTCGTTGACAAGAAGCGTTTGATTTACGCTTTTGTTTTAGTAAATAAAAACTTTAAATACAAAAGGCTAACCATTTTGAAAAATCTTATTTAATTACGGTTTTATATAGTCACTGGAGAAAACTTTTATTCTTTAACGACTACTTTATTTATTGTAATTTTATACTTAATTTAATTTGCAGTATAAAATTTATATCTTTAGTTTATGAAATAATGATTCGTTTTGTCTACTGGCAAACTTTATAATAAAAGTGATAGAATTTTGGTTAAAAAAATGTCACCTTTTCCGCAATTACTCAGAAATACTGGACTTCAGTGGAATAATATCTAAGACTGTTGTGTTGGGATAATCTGGTCTAATAGATTTGATATCATTCCAATGCCCATAAATAAAATTCTTCTTTTGCGCTGTAAGAATTTTTTCATACTTTGGATATAGTTCTCTTGGTTCTGAAACAAGAAATTACAGATGAATCCCTTGTTCTGAGACAAAAATATTGGTCAAAGCTGTATTCTGTTTCCAAGCCCTTTGCTATGCTGGGGGAATAGATATTTATGAGAGATGTGCATAATGAACGTCTGCAAAACCACTGCCATTTTTAGAAAATCCAATTAAGAAAGACTATGAAGAAAAGTCTGTAAATAAGATCTTCTATAATAATGATAGGCGAAAGGCTTGGGTAAAATTTGCTTTTCACCTTTGCTTTATATATAACAGTTATAAAATCGCATGACAAGAGCGGGCAGAAAATCTACTCATTTGAGGGTGTCGCCAAAGTCGTTCCTCTTGGTCAAAGCCTCATTTCATTCAAGACTTTGACCGGCAGACAGAAAGATAAAGCAGAAATTCCAATGGCAAAAAAGCCTTGAAACTTCTGCTTTTTCTCATCGGAAATGAATTCCGACTGTGGATTCCATTTTTTCGTGGCTTCAAATGCGGTTAGATAAAGAGCTTTCAACAACACGATATCATCGGGAAATACACTTTTCCGGCAATTCATCTTCCAATAAGTGGAATTCTGAGATTCCATGGCATTGAGATATTTCAGCGTCCAATTTACAGAAGGATTTTATCTATAACGTCCAAAATAAAATCTTCTGATATGGCTGTTTCCCTCTGCCTCTGTTTTTCTCCTTTCCTCAAGAAAAGCTGTTCCTCTGTGTATTTGTTCTCTCACTTCTTCAAAACCTTTCCATCTGTCAGACCACTTGTAGTAGGCTCTACAAATACCCCAAGCACCGCCGTTGCTACAGTAAACAGCATAAAGGGATTGCTCATCACCCCTTTAAACTTCTCCACAACAACCGCCCAAGAGGTAAACATTTCCGGTTCTGCTCCCATTGCCGTTAAAACCACCCCAAGAATTCCAATCCAAAACCAAGGATTTTTCAATCTGTTTTTCCATTTCATTTCTATCTCCTTTTCTGTTTATATACGTTCTTTACGACTTATTTATACAGTCTGTGTAGGCATCAATATATTGTCAGATATGATATTATTTCGTTCTACATCATCTGTTGTAATCCCCTTAACAATATTTCCTGACACAATCGAATTAGAAAGATACCTTGTATTTAATATGCCATAAGTACCATCTGATAACTGCAAAATGTTCCCTGTAATAATGTTGTTCTTATTTCCTCCTAATGCTGCAGAAGTCCCTCTTTCTAAACTGATATCGCCAATATTAGACTTTACAATGCTATCACAAGTTCCTCTCATTGCAATGTTCAATCCACAATTTCCGATAAACTGATTGTGCGTACCTAGACTGCAAATATTCGTCGTCTGACAGCCATGAGCCGTATGAATACCATAATTATTTTTGATGATATTATTGTTTTTGGTTGTAACAAATAATCCAACAGAAGCAATATTTGGACAATCATCAAGACCGCAGCCTTCCACAATCGAGTTTATTGCATTTAACGCAATACATAATTCTGTTGTATATCCTTCAAAAATACAATCTCTGATTATAATTCCCTGAATTTCACCACCTGAATTAAATGCATAAAACATCGCTTGGATTGATACATCCTCCACAAGAAATTTTATCTTTGTCATGGAAAAATAGCTTTTTTGACATTGCATCATGATTAAATATGAATCAGATGATCTTAGGGGATGTGCAGAAAGTACTGTAGCTACTCCATTTCCTTCGATACTCACATTTGGTTTATTTATCACTATTGTTTCAGTAATCTGATATATTCCGTCCAGAATCCGAATCTCCCCACCACTTTCAGGCAATGCCTGAATTGCTGCATTAATCTCCACATCATCTGCCGTACCATCACAAAGGTAATCACAATCTGCATTTGTCCACCCTGCGGCACTGGTTCCGATAACAAAGCGGCAGGTACGCTTCCCACCGCCTCCTGCCTTCATTGTTCCCAAAATTTTCTCCCCTGCGGCATTGGTCGCAGTTGTTCCTTCTGCTAAAGTCTCCGGTGTCACTGTATCCCCAGTTACATCCATAACAGTCCTGCCGCCATAGACCACTTTGTTTACCGCCATAAAAGCACCTCCCTAACCGATGGTTACCGTCTGACCGCCCTGAGGATTCTCCGCTGTTGCATAAGGAATCGCCTGCACAGTCACGCTTGCCAGATAATCAAAACCTTCATCTGGTGTAATCTGTTGCTCACTGGTTGTTGGCTTAACAGTCTTTGTCTGTGTTTTATCGGGAATACCGGTAAATGTCCCTGTAATCCCCAGAATATCAATACCTTCTTTGATATTTTCCGCAATAAGCTTTGCCTTTTCCGCAGCAGCAATGCTGACTTTCCCTGCACCATCATGGAAACCAACGGGAACAGTATACTCTCCATCTTTCGTGGTGATTTCCCCTGTTACCGCACCATTATTTGCCATAGAACCAGTCACTTTTTGCCCATTCACATAAGCTGTCTTTGTTGCCAAAATTTCTGCTTCTGCTGCATCTGCATCTTTAGTATCTGCATCAAAAGTGCAACTTCCTGTTACTGCCGCACCAGACTTATCATGAAAGGTGTAAGTAGAAAGCACCTTGTCTGCTGTTACGGTATCCATTGTCAAATCCATCAATGTTTGTCCATCATAAATCACTTTATTTACTGCCATAATATTAACCTCCTATCGTCACTGTTGTACCACTTTCATTGCTTGTTTTACTGAAAGCAATCTCTTTTACTGTAATGTCCTGTTCCAATAATTTTCCTGCCGTCTGCAAAAGCTGTGCCTGTGCATTTGGTGTCACTTCGTAAACCCCTTGGTATATGGGCTTGCTTTCCTGACTATTTACGATACAGCAAGAAGAAATTTCCCCCTGCACTTCTCCTGATGCTGTAATAACACCTAATACCTCAGTCATAAGTGTTCTCCGTTCTGATTTCAAATGTACTTGGGGGAATAATGGTTTTCACGCCAATATCATGAAATGTCACTTGGCAATCATAGGAATATGTCCCAAAGTCCAACATTCCTGTATCCTCTGGAGAAAAATGAAATCTCGCCTTGCCGTCCTTTGTAAATTCCGTTGCTGTCTTGTGTAAAATTTTTGCACCTTGCCCTGGATACTGTCTGACGGTAATTTCCACAATATCCCCTTTCTCAAATTTCTTGTACCTTGCTGCAACAGTCAGGCTTTCATCATCTCCTCGAATCATGCTGATTTTTGTCCCATCAATGTTCATTCCGTCCCTCCATTCAAAGAATTCTCCTATCCTCTTTTTTTCTTCTTTTTGTCACTTTCTTCTGTCTGCCGAAAATTCTGTATTGGCATAGCCGCAAAAGAAGTACGCTGATTACCAAATAGAAACTTATCCATAGAAAAAACTGCTCCACACACATTGTCCTCACCTCCTTTCATCGTTATCCTAAAAGGTTGTGAGTCTCAAAAAATCTCATTTTTTATTTTTTCAAAAGTTTCTTTGCAAACAAAAAAAGCCCTCTGCTGTCTGTTCCGCAGCAAAGGGTTTTTCTCACTCAGCACCATTTCTTCAACATTCTGCAAAGCATGGTGTTTACATTAACTTTATCCACAGCAATAGATGTTTCCACATCTACTCTCCCCACTTCTTCTCCTTCCAGAAAATAAATCATTTCCCCCACTTTTGTTCCTGACTTCACTGGTGCTTCCAAAGCAGAAATAAGTTCTGTTTTCGTTTCCCACTCCTTTTCGCTTTCCTTCGGCACAAGAACGGAAATATCCTCAGCTGTTACGACTTCTACCGTATCCAACATTCCTTTTTCCACAGGCACTTTTCCAACAACATAGCCTTTTTCTCTGCCTTTTTCTATTGTATAGTTGGCAAAACCATAGTCCAAAAGCGTCATAACCTCTCGAAAACGCAGTTTAAAGTCTGGTGCAGCCATAACCACAGCAATAAGTTCCATACCGTCACGTTCTGCCGTTCCCGACAAACAGTAAAGAGCCTTACCTGTAGATCCTGTTTTCAAACCTGTTGCCCCCTGATACCATTTAATCAGTTTATTTGTATTGGTCAGCCCAAATTCTGTTTCTCCTTTTCTCGTTTTATGTACAATGCTGTCCTGCCAAGTTGTGGTGTACTTTTGAATATCAGGGAAATTGTGCATCAATTCACGGCTCATTCTGGCAATATCATAAGCACTGGTCAAATGTCCCTCTGTATCCAAGCCGCAGGCATTGACAAAATGGGTATCTTCCATACCCAGTTCTGCCGCTCTTTCATTCATTTTCTGTACAAAAGCCTCCTCACTTCCTGCAAGGAATTCTGCCATAGCAACAGCAGCATCATTGGCAGAAGCAATGGCAATACATTTTGTCATTTCTGCTGCGGTCTGGGTTTCTCCTTCTTCCAGAAATACCTGAGAACCACCCATAGATGCAGCGTGTTCACTAACCTGCACAGGGTCACTCCATTTGAATTTTCCGTCCCGCTCCCCTTCGTAAATCAAAAGTAGCGTCATCACCTTTGTCACACTAGCAGGAGGCAGTGCTGTATGGCTGTTTTGCTCATAAAGAATCGTTCCCGTTTCCCCATCTACTAAAATAGCACTCTTGGACTGTAAGCCTAAGTCCGTCAAATTTTCATATTGCTTTTCTGCGGCATCTGCCGATACTGTCGTTCCCATACAGAGCAGCACTGCCAAAACCGCCGCCCATAATCTTTTTTTCATTTTGCTCCCTCCGTACTGTAAGCTATTATCACTTTATGTCCCGAAGAAAGACAATATGTATACTTCTTTGGTTTTACAGTTCCACCATAACAGGTGCATCTAATGAAAAGCCGTACTCATGAACCTGACAATCATAGGCAAGAACTTGCACTCCTGCGTTTACTGCCTTCGCCAACTCTGCAGCAAAAGCCTTATCCCGTTCTTTATGGGGACGAAAAACGGAAACCCCTTTCATTTGTATGAGAAAGAGTATGCCTGCCTCATAGCCTTGGGCTTTTGCTTTCACCAACTCCCGAATATGCTTTGCCCCTCGTTCTGTTGGTGCATCAGGAAACATGGCAATGCCATTTTCCTCCAATGTCACACCCTTCACTTCCAAAAAACCTCTTTGTCCGTCTTTTTCGTAGTATAAATCAAAACGGGAATCACCAAATTTCACTTCCCGTTTCACAAAATCCACCTGCCCAATTTCTCTGATTTTCCCTGATAAAAGGGCTTCTGCTGCCGCTTCATTGGGTGCTTGGGAATCCATATTCACCAGCATATCTCCTTTATAGACTGCCACAAGAGAATATCTTGTTTTGCGGCTTGGGTTGTCGCTTTTTTCCAAAAGTACTTCTGCACCCTCCACAAGTAATTCTCTGCATCGTCCTGTATTTTTTACATGAACCATTTCTGTTTTTCCGTTTTGCCTCACCTTTGCCAGAAATCGATTCGGTCTGTGGCAGAAAACTGCTTTTTCGATGTTTTGATATTGCATATCCTTCCTCTTTTCTTTTCATAAGACCCTGAGAGGTTACTCTCAAGGTCTTTTCGTGTTCAATAGTTATTTGCTTTTCTTTCATAAAACGCTTGAGGATACAGGCAAACAGGGCATACCTTTGGTGGTTCTTTCCCCACATAAACGTAACCGCAGCTTCTGCATATCCACACAGTTTGTTCTGTATCGGAAAATACCTTTTTGTTCTCCAAAAGGGACAGTAACGCACGAAAACGCTCCTCATGTTCCTTTTCCACAGAAGCAAGATGCTTGAAAAAGGATGCAATTTCCGTAAATTCCTCCTGCTGTGCCACTTGCTCCATTTCCTTGTAAATTTCCGACCATTCTTCATGCTCGCCAAAAGCTGCCGCTTTCAGATTATCCTCTGTTTCCCCTTCTGCATCTAAGAAACGAAACATTCGTTTTGCGTGCTGTCTTTCATTTGCAGCTGTTTCTTTAAAAATGCCCTTAATTTGTTCGTAGCCGTCCTTGCCTGCCTTGTCTGCAAAAAAGTCATACCGATTTGCCGCCATAGACTCTCCTGCAAACGCTGCCAAAAGATTCTGCTCTGTTTTGCTGCCCTTCAGTTCCATAAAATACCTCCTTATTTGTCAGGTTTTCTTTCCTTCTCTATCTTCTCCAAAGAAGGAAATTTTATGCAAAAGAAAGTGTGCAGCCAAAACAGAAAACAGCATACCATTTTCATTGCTTTTGGTATGCTGAGGGTGTCGACAAGGTCGCCCCCCTTCGTCAAAGCCTTATTTCATACAAGGCTTTGACGAACAGACAGAAGGATAAAGCAGAAGTTCCAAGGGCAAAAAAGCCTTGAACCTTCTGCTTTTCCTCATGGGAAGTGAATTCCCACTGCGGATTCCATTTGGGAAACCCTTCGTTTCCCAAACCCTTCCGCATTTTCAAAAAGGGATAAAAACGACTTTGTCTACAGCATACCATTTTTATTTCTTTTGGCATGCTGTTTATTTTTATTTATTCTTTGGAAAAAGGAGTTTCGTCATCATCTTTTTCAAACAATTCCTCGTCATTTTGCTGATTCGCAAAATATGTGTCAAAGTCAAATGCAAATTTTTCTTCAAAATCTTCTTCTGCCACCGTACCAAAATCGAATGTCAGCTGCTGCTCCTGCATTTGCACCGCCTTGCCCATAGCGAAAGAATACAAGAACGTTTCTGTAACCGGAAGACCTGTTGCCCGTTCCAAAGCCTCCCGATACAAACGAAGCTGTATTTCATATTTTTCACGAAAGCCCCGAATACTGCGGATACGGTCGCTCTTATAGTCTACCAGCACGACATGGTCACCTTCGTAAAAATAGCAGTCGATCATCCCATTGACCTGCACCAGTTCTTCCATATAGCGATATTCTTCCTGCCAGAAGATTTCCTTTGGCTCCATCAGCATAGAAAAAGGCTGTTCCTTTTCTATTCTGTCTGCCTGCCGAATCCGTTCTGCCAAAGGAGAAACAAAGAATGTTTCCAATTCCTTGCGATGCACTGCTGCCGCTTCTTCTTCTGTCAACCTGCCATCTTCAGTCATACAAAGCAAAAGAGCATCAATATCTTCTTTGGTATACATCTTCCGTAAATCTGCCGCTTCCATAAATGTATGCATAGCAGTACCGATTTGGGATGCCGTCAAGCGTTTTTTCTTTTCAAAAGAAGGAAGAGACGGCACTTCTGGCGGAATATACTCCTCTCCACTGATTTCTTCTGCATTTTTCCGCTTGATTTCCGATATAGAAACTTTTGCGGGCAACGCCATAGCATCTTCATAGGGATACTTCCAAGACAAAATACGGAAGATTTCTTCCCTGCTGCCACTATAGTCTTGTTCTACGTCCCAGTGGGTAAAGATATTTTCCGCATCTGCCATTTCCCACTCTGCAAGACTATCTGCACCATAGAGCGTTTCTCTGTTGCAAATTGTCCAGTTCCAATGGGAAACATCAGAAAGTACAGTTATGGAATTGGTATCCAGTTCCCAAGAATGGAGAATTTCCTGTGCATCAGGATGTCGCATAAGGGCAGGCATCAGCCAATCCAAATAATTTCTCGCCCGCTGCAGACGGAATATAGGGAGCTGCTCTGTTTTGCTATGAGCCGTTTCCAGCCACTTGGCAAAAGATTTTTCCACATCATTGACAACACCGGTCAAAATCAACTTTTCTTTTGCCCTTGTCAGTGCAACATACAACACACGCAGTTCCTCTGACAGATTTTCCAAACGAATGGCTTCTGCAATTGCCGTTTTGCAAAGAGTTTTGTAAACTGCACGCTGTTTCAAGTCCATATAATCCATACCGTAACCCCAAACATGGTGGGTCAGAACAGGAGCACGGGTATCCGCTTCATTAAAGAGTTTGCCGGTATCTGCCACAAAAACAATAGGAAATTCCAAGCCTTTGCTTTTGTGAATGGTCATAACGTGTACCAGATTTTCCCCTTCACTTTGGAGCTTTGCTGCTGAAGACTCTGTTTCTGCCGTTTTCATCTGCTCCACATAACGGACAAAATAGAACAATCCTTTCCGACTGCTTTTTTCATACTGTTCTGCTTTTTCCTGAAGTAAACGAAGATTTGCCTGTCTTAAACTGCCACCTTCGGTCATGCCAATATAATCATAATAACCTGTTTCCCGATATAAATAGTGGAGCAATTCCGAAAGGGACATTTGTTTTTCTTTCTGCCGCCAACGAGTCAAATCTGTTAAAAAGGTTTCCAAAGACCATCTAATTTCATCTTTTTCCCCTATAGTTGCATAGTGCAAAAGGCACTCATAAAACAAGCTGTCCTTTTCCCCCGAAATACGAACCTCTGCCAGATTATCTGCAGAAAGACCATACAGCGGAGAATGCAGCAAAGAAAGCAGAGGAATGTCTTGCATGGGATTGTCAATTAACCGCAGAATATTCAAAATGGTATCAACCTCTGGCACATGATAATACCCTTCTGCCGTTTCCGCAAAGAACGGAATCCCCTCTTTTCCAAAAACGTCTTCCAGAACAGAACCCCAGTTTTTGATGCTACGGAACAAAACTGCCACATCACCATACTGCATAGGCCGATATGTATTGGTTTCCTTATCCAAAACTTCATAATTCTTTGCAACCATTTCTCTGATTTTTTCCGCAATCATAGAGGCTTCCAACTGCCGTTTATCCATTTCTTCCAATTCTTCAGGCAATTCCGTTTCCTCAGGCATTCTGGTTTCCATGAGCATCACTTCATTTTCACCGCCACAAATACCATCACAATAAGGAAACTCTGCTCCAGGATAAAGTGCAGCTTCTTCATCATATTCCACATCTCCAAAATCCTGCCGCATCAGCTGACGGAATAGGAAGTTAATACCATCAAGAACATTTTTTCTGCTTCTGAAATTCTTAGACAATATAATTTTGCGTGTTTTACCACCGGGTTCTGTGGGATAGGCACGATATTTCTCATTAAACAGCATGGGCATTGCAAGACGGAAACGATAAATACTCTGTTTCACATCTCCTACCATAAAACGGTTGTTTTTCCCACACCATTTTCCGGAAACCGCCTCCAAAATCATTTCCTGCACCGGATTACTGTCTTGATATTCGTCTATCATGATTTCCACATATTTCTTCTGTATTTCCTTTGCTGCCTCTGTGGGAATTACATGATCAAGAGTACTGCCTTCTTCCGTCAACACCTGTAAACAGAAATGCTCATAATCATGAAAATCTATCCACAGCTTTTCTCTTTTTGCCTCTGCAAAACGTTCCATAAATAATATGGTTATATCCGACAATGCTTTTGCCACAGGAAACAAAGAGCGAATCAATTTTGTCTGCGTTTCTTCTCCATAGCAGAAATAGGAATCCCCCATTTTTTTCCAGGCATCTTTTGCCTCATTCCGTAGACTTTTCACCAAGTCGGCTGTTTCCTTATCTTCTCCTCTATATGCAGGCATACGGGCAAAATCTACAGCAACATAAGCTTTGTGCCACAGTCCGTAATCCTGCTGAGAAAGCACAGATATCATATGTTCCATTCCTTCTAATTCTTTGGAAATCCGTTCTGCATATGCTGCAAAATCTCCCAGGCCTTCTATTTCTTCTTTTGCCCTTTTCATCAGGAATAAAGCGTATGCTGCTCTGCTTTTGACAGCATCTCCGATAAGTCCCATCCAAGAGCAGGTATTGATGGTATCATCTGCAGATAGCACAAACTTTCCTGCCATATCCAAAAGCAGTTTCTTTGGGTCAGGATACCCTTCTGCAAATTCATAAACCTGCAAAATCAAATCTTTCAGGCGATTATCTCCTGTCGCTTCGCCATATGTTTCCAAAAGACCATAAAAATCTTCCCGACTTTCACTGTATAACTCTTCAAACAAATCTTCTAGTACTTCTCTTTGCAGCAAGGCAATTTCCGACGGATCAGCTGTCCGTACTGCCGGGTCTAAATGCAAAAGCGCATAATATTCCTGAATGGTTTGTAAACAAAAGGCGTGAATGGTTTTGATATCGGCATGACTCAAAAGCGTTATTTGATTCTGCAAATGAATATTTTTCGGGTCTTCTTCCAATTTTTTTGCAATAGCTGCGCCTATTCTCTGACTCATTTCCGATGCAGCCGCCTTTGTAAAAGTTACCACAAGAAGATGGTCTATATCTATAGGTTGTTTTCCTTCTGTAACAGATGAAATAATTCTCTCTACCAAAACGGCTGTTTTTCCGCTTCCAGCCGCCGCCGACACCAGAATGTCGCCATCTTTGGCACAAATTGCCTGTTTCTGCTGTTCTGTCCAAGTTCTACCCATA
>JAHHTX010000061.1 GCA_020024255.1 Anaerotignum sp. | reverse complement strand
TTTTATCTCATGCCATTCAGATGTCCAATAATCATACCGCCGATTTTTTCACAGGGTGCCTCTGTATGGACAGCACCCAGTTTAAAGGCTTCCATGGGCATACCATAAACCACGCAGGATTCCTTGGACTGACCAATGGTGTAAAAGCCTTTTTTTCGCATTTTCAGCAGTCCGTTTGCACCATCACGTCCCATACCTGTCAGGATAATTCCCATACCGCTTGTGACGTTTTGTGCCATAGAATCGAAGAGTACATCAACAGACGGCATATGTCCGCTGACTTTTTCCTCATGGCTGCACTTTACGGCATAGCCAGAGCCGGACAGCATAACACGCATATGGAAATCCCCGGGTGCAATCAGTACCTGTCCTCTGACAATGGGATCGCCGTTTTGGGCTTCTTTGACACGCATTTTGCATGTGCGATTCAGTCGGTCTGCATACATCTTGGTAAAACCGGCAGGCATATGCTGCACCACAACAATACCCGGTGTATCAGCCGGCAAATCCTTTAATACAGCAAGGGTTGCCTCTGTACCGCCGGTAGATGCACCGATGGCAATGACATAGTTATTGAGTTTTACAGATTTATTGATTAAAGTTGTAGATGTATGGGCAACGGCAGGCTGTTGGGCAGGTGCCTTTGCAGGTCTTATCTTTGCCATAGATGCCGCTTTGATTTTCATGCTCAGGTTTGCCATAAAAGTTGTAAAATGCTGCTTATCCATATCCGGTTTCTGCACGAAGTCTACTGCACCTGCGGAAAGTGCATCGAATACGCTGAGGTTCAGAGAAGATACCAGAATTACGGGGATAGGGTGCTTTGGCAGAAGCTGTTTCAGAAAATCAATGCCGCTCATGCCGGGCATTTCCACGTCTAATGTCAAAACATCGGGCCGTAGTACGGGAATTTTCCGCATAGCATCAAAGGCATTCATGGCATAGCCCACCACTTCAATGAAGGGATATATGGAAAGTCCTTCTGAGAGCATTTTGCGAAACAGTATACTGTCGTCTACCACAAGAACTTTGATTTTTTTATTTAACATAGGATAAAACCTCTCTTTCTATGACAGGTCTGCGAGCCTATTTCAAAGGTTTTCTGTAGGTTGCAGGCATAATGTACTGATAATTGCAGGCGGCACGGTTTACACTTTCGGAATGACCGATAAGTAGGTAACCGCCAGGATTGCTTGCCTGATAGAAACGATTGACCAGAGCGTCTTTTGTTGGCTGGTCAAAATAAATCATCACATTACGGCAAAAGATAACATCGAAAGGTATCTTGAACCGCATGGGATGCATCAGGTTAAAGGGACGGAAAATGACATTGTTTTTCAGTACAGAAGCAACCTGCACTTTGTCCGGTTTGCCGGGAACAGGTTTAAAAAACTGCTGTTTCCACTTGGGTGGGAGTTCCCGCAATGCATCTATTTCATATTCACCTTTCATGGCGGTGGAAAGTACATTCATGGAAATATCCGTTGCAAGAACACGAGTGTCCCATGCCGATGCCTGATGTCCCAGAAAATCTTTTATCACCATGGAAATGGTGTAGGGTTCTTCTCCGGAGGAGCAGCCTGCACTCCAAATACTCAGTACCTTATTTTTTCTATGGGAAGTCAAATAGGGTAAAATGGTGTTGGCAAAATAGTCAAAGTGCTCTTTTTCTCTCAGGAAAAAGGTATAGTTGGTGGTGAGCTTGTTCAGCATATTTTCGATATCACCTTTATTATCCGTTTTTATGATATAATCCACATATTGTCCAAAGTCGCTGTAACCCTTTGTTGTAAGGGTTGTATGCAGGCGGCTCTGAATGAGCTGCTTTTTTTTGGATAAATCAATTCCGTAATTTTTTTGAATGAAATGAACAAGTTTTAAAAAGTCACTTTGGTTAATTTCAAGCAAAATAGCACCACCTTTCTTTACTGAAGGGCAGAAGTGCCCATCAGTATATTGCTTCTGTTTTCATCTCTTTTAAACATTATAATCAAAAAAGAAGAAGGTGGCAACTGAAATTGCCACCTTCTTGTCATAATCTTCCGTTTTCACTGTATGCCATGTATACAAAAAATTTTACATCATCATGGACGCTTCACTATCCACCAGTTTTTCACAGTCCAGAATCAAAATGGTTTTGCCGTCGGGCATGGAAACCATGCCGTTTACCAGTTCCTGACGATTGTGCGGGGACGGAGGAGAGATTTTGCTCTCGTCAATGTCAACGACCTGTGAAACCGTATCCACATAAACACCCAACATAATGGAGTGAATGTCGAAAACGATGATACAAGAGTAGTTTGTGGTTTCGCCTTCCATTTTTCCCATTTTGGTACGAATGTCAATAATGGGGATAATCTGTCCACGCAGATTGATGATGCCTTTGATAAAGTCCGGCGTCATGGGAAGTGTTGTGATTGTATGATTGGTAATGATTTCCACAACATAAGATGCTTTTACCCCAAAGTCCAGTCCGTCAGACAGGAACATCAGGTATTTTTGTGCAAGTTCATCGGATACTTCTTTATGGGCAGGGTCTGTCAGAACTTCAACAGGTGTATTTTCTTCCATAGCCATAGGTTTGTCCTCCTTCTCAGTAATTCTGTGCCATAAGGTACAGATTCAGAATGTCCAGTATAATACTGATATTGCCGTTGCCCAAAATGGTACAGCCTGCAATACCGGAATCTTTAATGTTATAGCTGTTCAAATAAGTAGGCAGGGGTTTTACAACAACCTGCTGTTCTCCCAGAAGTTCATCTACAAACAGGCAGTAAGACTTGTCTGATGCTTCTACCCAGATGAGAATACCATCTTCGATGTTGGTGATTTTTGTGGGAATGTTGTACAGCTCATGCAGTCTGAATATGGGATAAAATTCATTCATGCGTTTAATGACTTCTCCGTTGCTTGCATCACTGATGATATCTGCGGCACTTGCTTTGAAGGACTGTCTGATATTGGTAATGGGAATGGTGAAAATGGAGTCGCCCACTGCGATTTCCATACCGTCTACAATTGCCATGGTAAGAGGGATTTTCAGGGTTGTTTTCATGCCCTTGCCTTCTTCACTGGTAATGGTAACGATACCGCCCACTTTTTCTACATTTTTCTTTACAACGTCCATGCCGACGCCTCTGCCGGAATACTCTGTTACTTCTTCGTTTGTGGAGAAACCGGGTGCCATAAGCAGGTTCAGAATCTCCCGCTTGGAATATTCACTTTCAGGTTTGGTCAGGACACCGTTTTTGGCTGCTTTGTTCAGCACCGCATCTAGATTTACCCCCTGACCGTCGTCCTCAATGGCAATAATAATATCACTGCCGGTATGCTCAGCGGAAAGGGTGATGTGACCCTTGGGGCTTTTGCCTGCGGCAATACGTTCATCGGCTGTTTCTTCAATACCGTGGTCCATAGAGTTTCTGACGATATGCATAATGGGGTCGCCGATGCCGTCCACAATGGCTTTATCGACTTCAGTTTCCTCACCGACTACTTTCAGTTCTACGTCTTTGCCCAACTTTTGTCCCATATCACGGACGATACGGTTCATTTTATTGAACACCCCTGCAATGGGAACCATACGAATACTCATGGCAATATCCTGCAATTCATCTGTGAGCTTTCTTAACTGTCTTGCGGACTTTGTAAAGTTATCCAGCTTGAGCCCCTGAATATCGGGAGAAGAGGTTACCATGGATTCGGTGATTACAATTTCGCCGACAATAGCCATAAGATTATCCAGTTTTGTCAGGTTTACACTGATGAGGCTCTGCTTGGGCTTTTCTCCGTGATGGGAAGGATTTGCCGCTGCCCCTGTTTTTTTCTCCGGTGCATTTTGCTGTTGTTTTACCGCTGTATCTTCTTTCGGTTCCTCTTTTTTCACATGATTTTCCAAAAGTTCGCAGGAAGTGATGCTTCCCATGTTGTCAATGAGGGAAGCAGCCTTTTCTGCCTCTGCCTTATGGGTGAAGGAGAGGAACAAGCCGTTTTCTATGATGACTGCACAGGAATCGGGATTTGCTTCCACATCTTCGGGATAGAACTTGAATGACAATCCTTCTTCCTGTAATGTATTGACCACCATGAAGGCACGGAGATTTTCCATACCGATGCCTTCTTCAAAACGAATTTGCAGGAAGAAGGGAGAATCATCGGGAAAAGCCGTTTCGGGGGCAGCCACAGCAACAGGTTCCGGTGCCTGTTCAGCATCTTCAGCCGCTTCTCCGAAAGCTGCTTTAATTTTCATCACATAGTTACTAATTTTTTCGGTATAACTGTCGATATTCTCTGTAAGGGGTTCGTTATTTTCCACTTTTTCAATTTCAGAACGCATAAAGTCGATTACGGTAAAGAGCATATCGAACATTCCGTGATGCAGTTTTTCATCACATTTTTCGTCAAAGTACTCTACTCCTCTGTCACGAATAAGGAAGAAGAGGTCTTCGATTTTATGTGCTGTTGTCATAAGGGAATCGAATTCCATCATAGCAGAAGAACCTTTGATTGTATGCATGATACGAAAGATTTCGTTTACATCGTCCACCGTGAAGCGTTTGGATTTCTCGGCTTCCAGAAGGATTTCATCTAATTGATCCATGAGAGAGTTTGCTTCAAAGAGGTACGTCTCCAGCATGCTGTCCATATCATTATCCATAAAAATACACCGCCTTATCCATTTTAAGAAATATATCTATCATGCTTTATATCGACAGAAACAGTAAAAAATTTATAGTTTGAACAGCAGAAGGTGAAATTTTTCATGTCAGATATATTAAAAGTAAGTGTTCCAACCCATGGGTTGGAAAATACTTCCAGAACAAATCCAATTACAACAAACGATGTCAATATTTCCAATGTGGTAGACCCGTCCAAAGTGGTGCGTCCCGACGGACAAAGTGCAAATCCCGATAAAAATCTGGGTATGCATTATGAATCGAATTTTCAGGGATTTTTGGAGGCACTGCAAAACAAGCCTGCCCTCATGGAAACGTTTACCCAGATATTTTTCCAGATGGGTTCGCTGATTACCTCCGGCATCAGTCAGGACTTTGCTGCAGAGATTGCCAATTTTTTGGAAATGATCAAAATGTCACCGGAGGATATGGTGAAATTTTTGCAGGATCAGGGCGGAAAAAACAATAAATTTGCATCGGAACTGTTCCAAAGTTTGAAAGCAGTTATCAACAACACAAAATCCGTGGAGCTGAAAACAGCCATTTTGCAGTTTTTGAAATCTTATAATGATGTGTCCTCCAGTGGCACAACATTGCAGAATATTCGTTCCATATTGCAGAATATGGCAAAGTATATGCCAAAGAGCTATGGCGAAAGACTTCTTGCGGTGGCAGAATCTCTTGAACCCCAGACAACACCGGGGGCAAATGAAGAGAATATTGCGGCGTTGAAAAAAGAATTGATTCCATTTCTTTCCGACTATACAAAGACAACGCATGATATGGGGAAAGTCCGTGATTTCATCACCCTTTTGACCCTGAATACGGCAAGATACGAAAATGGCACCATGGAAAAACTTTTTGGGGATTTCCAAAGAATGGCGTCCTTTAAAGATTTTCAGAAGATTTTCGGCAATGATCTCCAAAAGATATTGGAAAGATTTCTTGACGAGTTGACGGCGGCAAAGGGCAATGAGTTTACCGATGGACTTCTTGCCAACATGAATCATGCCCTTAATGGCAAAGGGGGCTGGGAAGTAAAATCGGCTTTCCAAAACATTATGCAGTCCCTTTTGGTCAATGAAAGCGTCTATATGCCCCTCAAACATTATATTCTTCCTGCGGAAGTCTTTGGAAACTTCATGTTTTCGGAAATTTGGGTAGACCCGGACTGTGACAGCAGGCAGTATGGCGGTACGGGAGAAGAAAAGGCAAGAAAACTGTTTATTAAGTTTGATATTAAAGATATTGGATTTTTTGACTTGATTATTTTCAATCAAGGGGATAAAGTAGACTTACAGCTGCAATACCCGGAAAAATTTCAGGAAATGGAAAAAGAAATGAAAAAGGGCATTGCGGCACTGGTAGAGAAAAACGGAATGGTATGCCGGAAAGTGTATATGGGAAAGAGCAGCGAACCCATTGCCCTTTCCGAGGTATTTCCACAAATTTACGAAAGGAAAAATGCAATCAATGTCAAGATATGAGAATGACAAGCTGAACCAAAAAGCGGTGGCACTGCGATATGACGGTGGCAATATAGCCCCCATTATTGTGGCAACAGGTATGGGATATACGGCAGAAAGAATTGTCCAGTCTGCACTGGAGCATGATGTGCCGATTTATGAAGATACATCTCTTGCAACGTTATTGTCACGTTTGGAGCTTGGGGAGGAAATCCCACAGGAATTGTATCAGCTTGTGGTGGATATATATGTGTACTTCCTGCAATTTTCTTTGCGGGATAAGGAGAAAGATATGGCGCAGAGCCAAGAAACACAAAACCCTGTGGAGAGGACAGAACAGACAGAGGAATAAAGCTGTCTGAAACAGATACAGATAAAATGGAGGGGTATATATGGAAGATCGTTTTATGCTGATTGACACAGCCAACCATATGCTGTGTGAAGGTCAGGTAAAAGAGTTCTGGCGCACAGAAGGTACGTTCCAGATTGAGTCTGGTATCAAAGAATTGAAAAAAATTGAAGAAGGACAATCAGTTCGCTTTATGTTTATGGAAGGCCACAAGGGCATTTTTGTTGGTCAGGTAGTAAATAAGCAAGGCACAACGCTTCTTGTAGAAAATATCAAAAATATGGGTGCAGATATGAAAGAAGATGTACGCATTAAAACAGATATTGACACAAAACTCTTTGCAACAAATGGAGAAGATGATATAACTGCATGGTCTGTTGTAGTAGATGATATTAGTGCAGGCGGTGCAGCAATCAAAATTAAGACAAAAATCCCTTTGGAACAGAAACTGGAATTGGCTGTTCCTTATGGTTCTACATACATGATGATCAATTTGATTCCTTTGCGAGAACAAATTGAAGAAGAAGGTTTTAAGTATGGATGTAAATTTTATGACCTAACCCGTACAGAAGAAAAAATGGTACGCAGTATGGTTTTTAAAATTGCAGCAAGATTAGCAAAAAAAGGATAGGAGGAAAAAAATGAAAGGACAATTCACGCAAAAGAAAAGGTGGCTGTCTCTGCTTTTGGGTGTATCAATAGGCATTTCCGGCATATCAATGGTGAAACCGGAAACGGCTTTAGCACACTGGGCGGATGCGTCAATCAACAAAATGTCGCAATCCGGTATTTTAAAGGGAGATGCTGATGGATATATGCATCCAGACCGATCGATTACCAGAGCAGAATTTGTTTCTATGCTCAATAGGGCTTTCGGTTATAGCAGTCGCCAAGATAAAGCACTGCCATTTAAGGATATGACAGGTGAGGAATGGTATGCGGACAATATTCGTGTGGCATTGCAGCAGGGATATTTTTCAGGCATTACAAAGAACGTTTCTGGAGCAAAAGAATCTTTAACAAGAGAACAGGCGGCAGCTATGCTTTGCCGTAACTTAAAAGTGGACAGTGATGCACTACAGATTGAGTCTTTTACAGATGGCAGATCCATCAGTTATTGGAGCAAAGGTGCCATTGGGGCATCTGTGGAAAAGAAATACATCCATGGTTATAAAGATGGCTCTTTCCGTCCACGGGGAAAAATTACAAGAGGGGAAGCAGCAACCATGCTTGCAAATTCTCTTGGAACAGTTTTACCAGATGGTGGTACCCACAGCTTAGGACAGGTAAATGGAAATGTAACGATTTCCGGCTATAATACGACACTGGAAGATACAATCATCAAGGGTGACTTGTATATTACAGAGGGCGTTGGCATGGGGTATGTCAAGCTGAACAATGTAACGGTTACAGGTGAAGTCATCATCTGTGGCGGCGGTGAAGGTCAATGGGGTGGCAGCAGTGTCGAATTTGACAACTGTACAGCTTCAAAAGTCACCATTGACGGACCTGCAGACAGACCGGTGGCAGTTTCGGCTGTTAACGGGACAAGAATTGGTGTGACAAATGTAAAATCCAATGCCTATATCGAAAACAAGAGTAACGACAGAAAAGTATTCGATCGAATCAATCTGATGGGAGAGAAAGAAACAGAATTGCACATGGCAGGTCTTTTCCGGACGGTTTCCATTCAAAAGCCTGAAAATATACTCCTTTTGGGTAGAGGGGAAATAGAAAACCTTATCGTTGATGAAAAGGGTGTAGACAGTAAGGTAATTTTGGACAGAAAGACACTGGTTAGAAATGCAAGATTAGATGCAGCTTGTGAAATTTCCGGTGCAGGAGATGTGGGGAAAGCAGTCATTGCAGCAAGCGGGGTAGTCATTACCATGTTGCCAGATGAAATTGAAATTCGTCCAGGCATCATTGCAAAAATCAACGGTAAGGATATGGGCAGCTTAGATGCGGCAGAATCCTCAGCCTTCCCGAAGATTATGGCAGGATATCCCAGTGCAGAGGAAATTGAGCCTACAAAAGCAAAAATGACGGTAAAAACCAATAAAACAGGTTCTGTTCGTTGGGCGCTGACACAATCTGATGCAGATGAGGTGACCAAAGAAGATCTGCTGAAGCCACACTTAAGAAAGTCAATTATCAAAAATGGTATTGCGCCAGCAAAAACAGCAGAAACAGAAATCTATTTTGATGTAAATGGGTTAAAACCCAATGTTGAATATGTTGTTTCTGTTCTTCTGCAAGATGAAAGAGGAGATCACAGTGCGGTTAAAACAGAAGTATTCCGTGCAGCAGATAATACAAAGCCTGACTTCCAGAAAGGCTATCCGAAAATAGTGCCTGAAAATAGTACCACTATGTTTATTGATGCAGTACCGGTAAAAGATTGTAAAATCTACTGGGCTGTATTTCCGGAAGGCCGTCAGGCACCAACCGAGTATGAACTGAAAAAAGGCGAATTTGATGGAGTTATTGCTTTTGGTTCGGAAAAAAATGCAAAGAAAAATCTCTCTTATCGGTTTACGATAACAGGGCTGAAAGAAAAAGAAAAATATGATGTTTATGTTATGGCAAGTGACGGGGAAAATGATTCCAAGGTTTATAAATTATCGGGAGAAACAAAAGATACAACGTCGCCTAAATTCCTGAAGGGTACACCTTTGCAGGGAAAAATTACAGACAGAACTGTTGATGTACGATTAGAAGTTGATGAAGATGCTACAGTTTATTATGTCGTATGCGAAAAAGGCGCAGATTTCCCGCCTCCGATAGTATCTGTACCAGATGGCACAAAACCAGATGGCACAAAACCAGATGGACAGAAGCCTTCTACACCCGGAAAGCCACAGATACCGCCTTTGGATAGTGAGGCAGCACAGCAGGCTGTTATCACAGGGAATAATACCTTGAAGAACGGCAGAACGAACGTAAAGGCAAATGTGGAATCCATTGCAAAAATAAGCGGACTGGAACCACAGACGGCTTATGATTTGTATGTGGTTGCAGTGGATAAGGCAAAGAATGCTTCTGTAGTAGAAAAACGTCATATCAAAACGAAAGACGTCATTCCGCCTACAGCAGAAATCAGATTTGAAGATGAAATCAATGGCAAAATGAATGCTGAAAAGAGTCTGGAAATTGTATTTAACGAGGAAGTATTGAGCAGACTTACCAGTCACAGTCTGGGACTGGACAGCAGTGGCAAACCGGATAAGTCCCAGATGGAAAATAACTTTGTGCTCCGTGATTTGACTACAGGGAAAAAGGACTTGTATGTGCCAATAGATTTTGATAAAGTCCAGATAAAAGAAGGAGAAAAAGGGGCAACCGTTGTGGTATTCCCTCCTGAATCTCTGAATAAAACAGAAACAAACAAAGATGGTGGACTGAACAGTGGCAGCAAGTATCAGTTTGAACTGAATGAAATTGTGGATACATCTAATAATGCAATGAAGAATGGTACACTTTTGCCGGAATTTGAAACAATACCGCCTTTGGTATTTTTGAGAATGACAGAAGCACCTCACGACATGGACATTACATTTACCATTGATCCACGGGCAAATAAAACAGCGGATACTACCATGTTTGATATGATTTTTTACTCAAATACCACTGTGGAATTTGACATTTTCTACAGAGAAGATCCCGCAAAGGATAAATTTGTGAATTTGAATGATTTGGTAGATCCCAATAAAAAGGTACCCAACTATAGTCCTTTGATTATGAAAGACTCTGCGATGACTCTTCATTATATGATTGACAAAAAAATGGAGCCTATAGATGTAAACCAAAACGACTACCATTTTGAGCCGTTCAATCAGTTAAAAGCAGGGGAATATGGTATTCGTTTTAAAGGCATTGAAGGAAATGGGGAAAGAGAAGGCTGGAATAAAGACATTGAAATGAAGGTTCGCTGCATTGCAGGTTCTAAAACAGCCATGAGAGCAGTAGCTGGTAGTCCTACAGAAGAACAGTATCAAAATGCACTGCAAAAAGGGGTAATGGAAGTACATGATAAAGAGCTTACTTTGTTTGCTTCCTTTACTGATACGCTAATTCCGAAATTTATTAAGCCATATCCAAAACTGGAAGCACCAGTATCTGGTGTAGCAGAAGCTACAGGGACAATTGCAGATACATTGATTCGTCCACAGATTAAAACAGATAGAAAAGCAACAATGTATTATCTCATTGCACCAAAAGACAGTGTGGCAGAAAATATTGATAAAAACAATCAGGACGAATTGAATACACTTGCACTTCCCATTATGAATGATTCGCTGAAACCGGTAGGTTCTGTAAGTGGTTCTTATCAGATTGCAAGCGGCAATGTGATGTATCAACCGATTATGGAAGGGTTGAAACCGGAAACAGATTATGATGTATTCTTTGTATTGAAAGGTACACCGCCCGAACCATCTGACGTTTGGCATAAATCAATTCGAACAACAAAGGTTGCACCGCCTGTGATTAAGGCAACAATAACAGGCAGATTCTCCCAAAGTGTAGAAATTACATTAACGTCAGATAAAAGTGCAAGCGTTGACTGGATTATCATGCCGGCAGAAGATGCTGTACAGTATCTTGCAAACGGTGTTGTGAAACCGGATATGGAAGAAAAACTGAAACAGATTATCCGAAATGGTGAGGAGGGCATCGGTGTTACAACAATTGACTATGGTAACATTGTCACACAGTTGAATCAAGGCAATAAGAGATTTGAGGCAATTTTCAAACCAAAGGCAAAACTGGAGAAAGACAGATACTATACCTTGTTTGCAGTAGGGAAAATGGTCCTTAGTGATGGTAAAGTTGTTGGTAATGATTCCAAGATTGCTGTTGCAGAGAAATTTACGCCTATTGACCAGCAGCCCCCCGAACTGATAGAGATGAGTACAGTTTTGGATAATATATCAGATGTCGATTCTCCATTAGGTGCTTCTTATGACGGTAAGATTACCTTTGTATTCTCCGAACCGTTGTTCTTCATTGGAAAGAAAGGGGATTCACCAATTCCTATTGAAAGCGGTGAGCAATTTGCAAAGGCTTTAGGTGGCGGAGTTACATTTACACGTATTGGTCAGGATACAATAGGTCAGGTAACTTATGAGGATCCAAAGTCACAGCAGGTACAAACAGTGGATGCCTTATTGGGTTGTACCCTTGAATTTAAAGGTGCAAGAAATAACTCTACTGCAAGTACCGGTTTGAATTTGTGTGATGCTTTCGGGAATATAGCCGGTAGATTTGTCATCAAATTTGAAGAAAAGTTTGATGAAGAGGGCAAGAATATTTCTCAATGGGTATTTGACTTCATAAATCCAAATCCGACTCCTGCGAATATACCGCAGACAATGAGTTTAAAACCCAAACCGGCAGCAAAACTTCCTGCAAAACTTCCTGCAACACAAAAACGTAACAATCCGGTGAAACCAAAAGATACTACACCACCTCAATTGAAAGTTTTGGATACAACGATTTCTACAACAAGTGTTTTGCGTGGTGCACCATACAGCGGCAATATTGCCTTTAGATTCTCCGAGCCTCTATTCTATATGGATGGCAGAGGATCATCACCTAAACCGCTGATAGGAAAAGAACTGACAAACATTTTAGAGGCTGATGGAGATGTAAAGATTAAACTGATTAAGGAAATAAACAATACAGTATCAATTCCTCAGTTGGATCGTTATGGTCAGCCGATTTTGAATCCTGATGGAACACCGAAAATGGAAAAAATACAAGCATTGGTTGGTGGTGTGTTGTATTTTGAAGGTGCGGCATACGATGACCAAATCTGGGCAGAAGAAGATATTTGCGATGCCGAGGGAAATATTACAAATGATTTCCAAATCAGATTTAGGGATAGAAATGACGGAACTAATGTGGGACGCCAGAAATCCTCTTGGGAATAAAACCCATCAATCAGCGTATTGAAAAAACTGAAAAAAATACACAGACAAAAGAGCATCCTTTCGGGGATGCTTTTTTGAGGGTGTAGACAAAGTCGCCCCCCTTCGTCAAAGCCTCATTTCATGCAAGGCTTTGACCAACAGGCAGAAGAATAAAGC
>JAHHTX010000060.1 GCA_020024255.1 Anaerotignum sp. | reverse complement strand
GTATTAATGCGGCAGTTGTCCTTTTCATGAACGGGGTTGGCACATTATTATTTATACTGATTACAAAAGGAAAAGCACCTGCTTACCTTGGTTCCAGCTTTGCCTTTTTGGCACCGGGTATTTTGATTATTGAGCAGTTTGGTTTTCCTTATGCCCTTGGTGCATTTGTTACTGTTGGGTTCTGTGGCTGTATAGTATCTGCCATCATTTATAAGTTTGGCTCCGATTGGATTAACATTGTACTGCCGCCTGCGGCAATGGGACCTGTTGTGGCACTCATTGGTTTGGAACTGGCATCTACAGCAGCAGGCAATGCAGGACTTTTGCCGGAAAACGGTGTCATTCAATGGGATAATGCCGTAGTATTTTTGGTAACATTAGGCGTTGCAGTTTTTGGCTCTGTCATGTTTCGGAAATTTTTTGCGGTTATTCCTCTTTTGATTGCGGTTATCTGCGGATATGCAGCAGCGTGTCTGGTGGGCATGGTGGATTTTACAGCGGTAAAGGAAGCGGCATGGTTTGCACTGCCGAATTTCTCTCTGCCGAAGTTTAATATACAGGCTATTTTGATTATGATGCCTGCTCTTTTGGTCATCATTTCCGAACATATCGGACATCAGATTGTCACAGGCAAAATTATTGGCAGAGATTTATTAAAAGACCCCGGTCTCCATCGCTCTTTGTTTGCAGACAACTTTTCTACTATGCTGTCAGGGTTTATCGGTTCTGTTCCTACCACAACTTACGGAGAAAACATCGGTGTTATGGCGATGACAAAGGTTTACAGTATTCGGGTTATTGCAGGGGCGGCTGTACTTTCTATTCTTTGTGCATTCATTGGTAAATTGACTGCACTTATCGGGACTATACCCCCTACCGTTATTGGCGGGATTTCTTTCTTGCTGTATGGCATGATTGGCACATCTGGATTGCGGATTTTGGTAGATGCCCATGTAGACTATGACAAAGCAAGAAATGTGGTGTTGACTTCTGTGATTTTTGTTGTAGGACTTTCTGGGATTTCTATTCAGGTAGGCAGTATTGCCCTTACGGGAATGTCACTGGCAGCCTTGGCGGGCATGGGAATCAGTTTGTTGTTCCATCTTTTTGATAAACTGCATTTGATGAATCCTGAATCGTAATAAAATAGTAAGATTCCTTTTTCTTGATTTATGGTATAATGAATAAAAATGCCAATACCATGAAAAGAAGGAGGTATAGTATGGCAATGATTTGCAAAAAATGTGGTGCAAAAATGGCAGATGACGACAAATTTTGTACAGTCTGTGGTGCATCAGTAGATATAGATACAGAAGATGAGGAAACAAGGGCAAAAAAGCCGAAATATACAGAAAAGCAGCAGGAACAGGAAACACAACAGGAAAAACAGGAAAACCAAGAGCCTTTGACGGTAGGTAACTATTTGCTGTTGTTTTTGATTTTGCTTATTCCCATCGTCAACATTATGTTTCTTTTGCTTCTCGCTTTTGGAAAAGGGAGAAACCAAAACCGTATGAATTTTGCCAGAGCGGGACTTATTTATGTTGTCGTTTCAGGTGTTTTGACGGCGGGGATCTTCTTTGGCATCAAGGGTATGATGATATACCATGTTATGCAGCATCAAATGGAATGCCCCTATTACAATATTGATGATTATGATGATAATTGGGCTGATGACCAGAGGATATGGACAGAAGCAACACCTTTGTTGAAACATCACTGTGGTTTTTGCCGGTCTTAAAAATAAGAAAGAAGGTGGATTATGGGGGGAATTTGCAGAAGATGTGGTGCATCTGTAAAGGAAGACGATAAATTTTGTATGGTCTGCGGTGCGGATTTGGAAAAGACGAGAGTAGATGAAACGCAGTATCGAACACAGCAAACACAACAGGAACATCAGGAACAACAGGAACAGCAGACAGGCGGTACATGGCAGAAACAAGCACCCAAGAATACAGAGGAAGTTTTACATAAACCGCTGTCCTTTGGGGAGTATCTTTTGCTTTTTCTGGTACTTGCCATTCCGATTCTCAACATTATACTTTTGTTAGTCTGGAGTTTCAGCAAGGAAGAAAATACAAATAGAAAGAATTTTGCGAGGGCGGCACTTATTTATGTCGTTGTAATAAGTATATTGCAAGTGTTTTTTTTCCTCTGGGTGGTGTTTTTCATTGCGGTGAGCATGGAAAATGATGTGGAGTATTATGTGGAGGAAGTGATACCACCTGATAAAATTGAAGAATTTTTGCCAGATGCCCAAAATGATTTGATGATTGCCTTTACCTCTTTTGAGGAGGAAAAAAGAAATGTGGAAATCGGCATAGACGGCATAACTATTTTATAAGAAAATATCCCAATCTGTTTTTGCAAAAGGCAGAAGGGGATATTTTTTTAAAAGGAGGAAAACAGTAGAGATTTGACGGAAAAATCTATCTATTGTATAATGCTGAATAGCCTTTGATACAGAAAAATGAGGCAAAAGGAGAAAAAGAATGGAGCAAAAAGACAAAAAACTACTGCCGATGATGGTGCTGCGTACCTTGACGGTATTTCCGGATATGGTAATCAGCTTCCCAGTAAGCAGACAAAAATCGATAGATGCTCTGCAATTTGCAGAGGAAAACGGAAAAAGGATATTTTTGGTTACACAAAAAGTAGCCAGTATTGCAAACCCGGAAAAAGAAGATTTGTATGATGTTGGTACAATCGTAGACATTAAACAGATTTTGAAACTACCCGGAAATATGACCCATGTCATTGTAGAAGGGGTTGCACGGGGAAAATTGTTGCATATGAAAAAACAAAGTGGTTGTGACCATGCAGAAATACTGCCACTGGCACAGGATTTTCCGGAAGAGCCAGATGTTTCTGTATTGGCAACCATGCGGATTGCTGTTGACTTGTATCAGGAGTATATCAAGTTTGTACCAAACAGTACGGCTCCTGACCTTTACGAAAATGTAAAGGCGGCAGAAAAACCGGGCAGGCTGGCAGACTATATTGCTTCCGGTTTAGAAGTTTCTTTTGCGATGAAACAAAGGATTTTGGAAACACTGCATCCTTTTGAGCGATTGCAAAAGGTTATGGAGATTATGCGGTATGAAAAGCAGATTCTTCTGGTAAAAAAAGAAATCGAGAGTAAAACAAAAGAAACCATTGATAAGAGTCAAAGAGATTACTTCCTTAGAGAAGAAATGAAAGTGATTCAGAAAGAATTGGGGGATAAGGACGGCATTGGTGCAGATGCAGAAGCCTTCCGCAAGCGTCTTGCGGAAAAGAATCCACCAGAAGAAGTGCGTAGTGCAGTAGAAAAAGAAATCGAACGCATGATAAAAATTCCGGTGACTTCTCCGGAATCTAATGTATCCAGAAGTTATATTGACACCATTTTGAATTTACCATGGAACGAAACGACAAAGGAAACCTTTGACCTTGCAAAAGCAGAGAAAATTTTGAACGAAGACCATTATGGGTTACAGAAGGTAAAGGAACGTATTTTGGAATATCTGGCAGTGCGGAAAAATGCGCCGGAAGAAAAAGCCACCATTCTCTGTTTGGTAGGGCCTCCCGGAGTGGGAAAAACCTCCATTGCCCGTTCTATTGCCAAAGCCATAAATCGCAAATATGTGCGGATGTCCCTTGGAGGAGTGAAGGACGAATCAGAAATCCGTGGACACAGAAAAACCTATATCGGTGCAATGCCGGGACGGATTATCAATGCCATGAAACAGGTTGGTACCATAAATCCGTTGATGCTCTTAGATGAAGTGGATAAATTGGGGTCATCTTATAATGGAGATCCGGCGGCGGCACTGCTTGAAGTTTTGGACAGCGAACAGAATTTCTCTTTCCGTGACCATTATGTAGAATTGCCTTACGATCTGTCTAAGGTGATGTTTATATGTACAGCAAACAGCACAGATACCATTTCCCCTCCACTTCTGGACAGAATGGAAATCATTCGTTTGAGCAGCTATACGGAAACAGAAAAAGTACACATTGCCAAAGAGCACTTGATGCACAAACAACTGAAACGCCATGGTTTAAAAGCAAGTCAGCTGAAAATCAAATCGGAAGCCATTGCCACAATGATTGATGGTTATACCAGAGAGGCAGGGGTCAGACAGCTGGAACGCACCATTGGGGAGATATGTCGCAAGACCGTAAAGAGCATTATGGCAGGGGAAAGAAAATCCCTTGTGGTAACAGAGAAAAATTTGGAAACCCTTTTGGGGAAACGGAAGTATGCAGAGGAAACCATTTTCAAAGAACCACAGGTTGGCATTGTTCGAGGACTGGCTTGGACATCTGTAGGCGGTACTACCATTTCAGTGGAAGTCAACTGTATGCCGGGAAGCGGCAAATTCTACTTGACAGGTAATCTGGGTAAGGTCATGAAGGAATCGGCAGATGCTGCAATTAGTTATATTCGCTCACAAAGCAGTATGTTTGCCGTTGAGCCGGATTTTTATAAAACAACGGATATACACATTCATATTCCCGAAGGAGCAACACCAAAAGATGGGCCTTCTGCTGGTATTACCATGACAACGGCAATACTTTCTGCACTTACAGGGGCAAAGGTACGCCATGATGTTGCCATGACAGGAGAAGTTACCATTCGTGGGCGTGTATTGCCTATTGGCGGTTTACAGGAAAAGATTCTTGCAGCAAAGAAAGTAGGCATCAAAAAAGTGTTACTGCCTTTTGCCAATCAGAAGGATTTGGAAGAAATTTCCGAGGAAATCAAAGAAGGTATGGAACTTGTGGCAGTAAAGGAAATGGACGAAGTATTGCATCACGCATTGGCGAAGGGAGAGAGCGTATGGAAGTAAAACAGTCATCACTGGCAGCCATTGGGACAAAGTTTTCCCAATATCCGACAGATGGCAGAGTGGAAATTGCCTTTGCCGGGAAATCAAATGTAGGAAAATCCACCCTGATCAATGCCATGCTGGGGAGAAAGGCTCTTGCAAGAACCAGTTCCCAACCGGGGAAAACCAGAACGATTAACTTTTACGATGTTAATCAAATGATGTATGTGGTAGACCTACCGGGCTATGGCTATGCCAAAGCACCTAAAACAGAAATTGCAAAGTGGGGTGCTATGATTGAGGAATATCTGGAGAAACGAGAAGTTTTGCAGGCAATTATTCTGCTTATTGATATTCGTCATGAACCGGGGAAAAATGATATTATGATGTATGACTGGCTAAAGCATTATGGCTATGATATTATCATTGCAGCGACAAAGTCTGATAAACTCAACAGAAGCCAGATTCCCAAGCATCTTGCCGTCATTCGGAAAACACTTGGTCTGGAGCAGGGAGATGTGCTGATTCCCTTTAGTGGGGAAAAGAAAACAGGTGTTGCAGAACTTTGGGCGGAAATTGAGCGGTTTTTACCTTAAAAATTAAGAAAAAGGGAGGTTTTCTATTCAAGAAAACTCCTCAGACTGTCGAAAAAGTTGTTTTTATCCCTTTACGAAAATGCGGAAGGGTTTGGGAAACGAAGGGTTTCCCAAATGGAATCCGCAGTCGGAATTCAGTTCCGATGAGGAAAAGCAGAAGTTTCAAGGCTTTTTTGCCATTGGAACTTCTGCTTTATCCTTTTATCTGCTCGTCAAAGCCTTGAATGAAGTGAGGCTTTGACGAAGAGGGGGCGACTTTGTCGACACCCTCGGGAGTTCTTTTCTATATTCAGGAGAACTCCTTTTTTGTTTGCAGACAGTTCTGCATATGTGGTGAAAAATTTATTTTGGAAAAAAAGAAAAAGTTGAAGATTTTTTGCAGTCTGCATCGTTTAAGAAGATGAGAGAAATAAATGAGGAGGGGGTGAGTGTATCAACAAGGAGAAAGAAATTACCATTCTTTTGCAGAAGTATCAGCATTTGGTGTTTTCCCTCTGTTATAAAATGACACAAAATTATATCGAAGCGGAAGATATGGCACAGGAAACCTTCCTTTCTGCTTATACCAATTTGAGCAGTTTTGATGGGCAGCATGAAAAAGCGTGGATTTGCCGTATTGCTGTCAATAAATGCTTGGATTTCCTGCGTAAATCCCGTAGATACACCATCTCCGAAACAGAGGAGCTGCTCTTGGGGCTTGCAGACAGGGAGCAGGTGGAAGATCAGGTAATGCAAGAAGAAGTACGGCGAGAGTTGAGAGAGGCTTGTGAAAGTTTGAAAGAACCATACCGAACTGTGGCATTGGCTTACTTTTGTAAAGAAGAAACAGCAGAGGAAATTGCCGCAAGTTTGGATAAGAATGTAAAAACTATACAGACACAGATTTATCGGGCGAGAGCCAAACTGCAAAAAATTTACGGAAGGAGAGGGATGTGATGAAAGAAAAAATTTCATGGGAACAAATGGAAACCATCATAGAAAATTTGGAGCAGCAGGAACTTATACAAACGCCCCCCGATTTTGAAAAAAAGGTCATGGCACGAATTGAAGAGCGAAGTAGAGAACAGAAAAAAGGCAGCCGTTTTTCCGAAACAACAGTAAGATTTTTCTATCAGATGAAAATTGCAGGGGCAATGGTGGCGTCTTTACTGTTTCTTGTGCCGTCAGGACATCAGCTTTCGGTTGGCTATGAAGTCATGCGACAAAGCGAATGGACAAATAAAATATGGCAGGGGACTTCCCGTATCAATGCAGATTTGGATAGATTTTCCGGCTATATTATCAAACAGATTACGGAGGTTATAGACAATGAAAAGTAGAAAAAATGGATTTTTGGCATTTATTTTTTCCCTTCTGCCGGGTGCAGGGGAAATGTACATGGGACTTTTTAAGCAAGGTATCAGTTTAATGGGGGCATTTTTCGGCGTTATTGGCATTGCGGTATTTTTTGGATTGAATACATTGCTGTTTTTGATTCCCCTTATTTGGTTTTACAGTTTTTTCCATGTGCATCATTTACGGAGTTTACCTCCGGAAGATTTTTATGCAGTAGAGGATAGATTTCTCTTTGGCGGGGATTGGAATATGGATTTCCGTAGCTTTATCCAAAAACACACAAAGGCAGTTGCCATTGCTTTGGTGTTGACAGGCATAGTTTTGCTGTGGAAGAGCATATTGGATGAAGTTAGATGGATTCTACCGGATTGGGCGTATTCTTTCCTGTTCTCGGTGAATACTTTGGTGCCTCGTCTTGTGGTAGGTATTTTGATTCTGGCAGTAGGTATAAAAATGCTTCGTGGTACCACACCAAAGAAACCTGCTGCTTTTGATGAGGAAGAGGAAGAGTACAAAGAGGAGGTGTAATATGCGTGTAAGAAGAGTTGGCAGTCTGACCCTTGGTTGCGGATTGATTGTTTTCGGAATACTGTTTCTGGTGCGTATTTTTTGGAAGGATTTGTCCTATATGACCATATTCCGCCTATGGCCTTTTCTGCTCATTTCATTGGGTGTGGAAACCCTTTTGGGCAGAAAAGAAGAAAATTGGCTCTATGATAAAGGTGCAGTGGTGTTGCTGTTTTTGATTACTCTATTTGCTATGTGCATGGCAGGAGCAGAGCTCTTTCTGGAGGCAGGCACACAGTGGGCATCTATGCATATAATCGGGTAAAAAGAAAACAAGAATGCAAGAAAACCGTGGAAGATACTGCTTCCCACGGTTTTTTTGTTGAAAGGAGGATTAGTTTTCTTCCCTATCTTCTTCCCTTTCCAGTTTTTCTTTTTTTTGGTTGTATATTGCTGCCAAAACAGACAGCAGTGTCATACATAAAATGGCTGTAAAAACAGTACTAAGACAGAAAGTTACCACAGCGTAAAATATATTGTGAAGCTGCATATAGTTTTTTATAGAAACCAATAACCCTGAACAAATGCCGCCAACAAGGGAAAGAAGAAAATTTGTTTTACCATTCGGTTTTAACTTTCTGTCCCAAATCCCATTTTTTATACAGGCAGTTACGATGTATATACATATAGGAAAGAGCAATATACTTTCTCCTAAAAAATACAGCGGATTGTGTGTAAAAGTACCTTGTATGGATATGGTGATACATAAGCCCCAAAAAAGTATCCAAAAAGCTCTGTGTTCAATTTGCAAGAGCTTTAATTCCTGCATTTCGTCTAAATTTGATTTTTTATTCCATTTCTTCATCAGCTTCGTCCTCCCAAAAAAGTTCATCTAAATGTGTGTCCAAAGTCCAGCATATTTTCAAGCATAGTTTTATGGTGGGATTATACTCTCCCTTTTCTATGGCATGAATGGTTTGTCTGGACACACCGATTTTCTCAGCCAAATCCTTTTGTGTCATATCTTTTTTTGTTCTTGCCAATTTTAGTGCGATATTTTTTGCCAAAGCAACTCCTCCTTTTTTTACATTGTATCATATATATATCTAAAAGTAAACTATAATTTACATTTGGATATATATATTTTAATTTATAAGATGAGTACAGACAATATGCCATAGGTAATGCCGCTTGCCATCATTGTATTTTCTGCCTGTATATGATATGATGAAAAAAAAGGAGCAGTGATTTTAATGATGATACGAACGGAATTTACATTTCCCTCTGCTTTGCAGGGACGGACGATTTTTGCGTATATATGGAAAAATGAGGAAAGCAAACCAAAAGCTGTAGTGCAACTCATCCACGGAATGCAGGAGCATATTCTGCGATATGAGGAATTTGCCTCCTTTTTGGTGAGAAAAGGGTTTGTCGTTTATGGCTGCGACCAGTTGGGACATGGAAGGACAGCACAAAGGGATACAGATTTCGGTTTCTTTGGTGAAGAAGATGGCTGGAAAAACCTTTTGGACGACCAGAAAAATCTCATGGAGCAAATAAAAAAGACATATCCCACACTTCCCTTGATTTTAATTGGCCATAGCATGGGTTCGTTTGTGGCAAGAGAACTTGCAGCGGAGTGTGGAGAAAAATTGGATATGGCAATTTTTTTGGGTACTAGTGATGGTTCTCCTTTTTTGAATCAGGGATTGTGCCATGTAGCGGCTATGGCAGAGCGAAAAGGAGTAGATACCGAAGCGGAACGTCTGGAACGTGTGCTTTTTGGTACTTATCACAAAAAGATACATCCCAAACGAACACACCATGACTGGCTTTCTACTGTTCCGGAGGAAGTCAATGCTTTCATTATGGATCCTCTTTGCGGTAGACCATTTACCTATGGCGGCTATCGGGATATGTTTACCTTGTTGCAGAAAGTTTCTGCCCAAGACTGGGCGTATCGTGTGCCGCAAGTATTGCCTATGTTGTTTATGGCAGGCAAGGACGACCCTGTGGGGCATTATGGAAAAGGCATACATACTGTGGCACATTCTCTGTTAGAGGCAGACTGTCACTATGTATCTTTGCGGCTTTATGCAGGTATGCGTCATGAATTGCTCCATGAAAGCAGAAAACAAGAAGTATTCCAAGATTTGTATGTATGGATTTGCAAGCAACTGCAAAAAAGAAATAGACGAAAAATGTTGGAACTGTGATGGGGAATATTGACAAAGATAAATTGATATGTTAATATATGAACAGATATTCATGTGAACCTATGGGAAGGAGGGAGAACGTGAAGGAGGATAAGGTACAAAAAGAGCAGAACGAAGATTTTATACATGATTTGGCTGAATTTTTTAAAGTCTTTGGAGATGCAACACGTATCCGTATCCTGCGTCTGCTCCTTCAAGGAGAGAAGAATGTGGGGGAACTGGCAGAGAAAATGGACATGACACAGTCAGCTGTATCTCATCAACTTCGGGTACTACGGCAAAATGCTTTGGTGAAGTATCGGAAAGAAGGGAAAACAGTCTACTATTCCTTAGACGACGATCATGTGCGAACGGTACTGGAGCAAGGTACGGTGCATATCTGCCATAAATGCGGGCATATTACAACATCTTTTGGAGATTGAAGCGTGTGTGCTGCTGTATATGGTCATACAGCAGCAGATATACCGAACCTATATTTTTTTGTCAAATACATGAATATATACTCATATAATCATAAGAGGTGATAGATAATGGCTGAAATGCGTATTGCGTTAAAAGGGTTGACCTGTCCCCATTGTGCAGGCAAAATAGAACAGGCAGTGAATCGTTTGGAAGAAACAAAGAAAGCAGAAGTTAATCTCATGAAGCAGGAACTTCATTTGGAGTTGACAGAAGGTGTAGACACACATATTGTACTGGAAAAGGTGCAGGATACGGTACACAAGTACGAAAAAGATGTGGAGGTGTTCTTGAAAGAGGGCAGACCGGTTATGGGGGAGAGTTGCAGTGACCATGGCTGTGCTTGTTGTAGCCACAATCATGGAGCAGAAGGAGAACAGGAGGAGAAAAGAAAGTTGATTTTCCGTTTTGTTCTTGGTCTGATACTTTTTGGTGCAGCAATGTTTTTAGAAGGGACAGTCAGTACTGTGCTGTTTTTCAGTGCATATGCTGTATTTGGTTATGATGTTTTGTGGCGGGCGGTCACCAATATCACAAAGGGACAGATTTTTGATGAAAATTTTCTGATGTCTGTATCCACTGTGGGGGCAATCCTTATGGGAGAAATGTCGGAAGCCGTATTTGTTATGCTGTTTTATCAGGTAGGGGAAACTTTTCAGGAATATGCGCTGGCACGTTCCAGAAAATCCATTGCTTCCCTTATGGATATTCGTCCCGACTCTGCCCGTATTGCAGAAGGAGAAGGGTTCCGCATGGTATCTCCCGAAGAGGTGGAAGTGGGACAGGATATTGTGGTGAAAGCAGGAGAACGGATTCCCCTTGATGGGGTGATTCAATCCGGTACGGCATCTTTGGATATGTCGGCATTGACGGGAGAATCTCTCCCTGTTTTGGTGCAGCAGGGTGAAGAGGTTTACAGTGGCTCCATCAATACAGACGGCAGTCTGAAAATTACCGTTACAAAAGCTTTTGCAGAATCTACAGTCATGCGTATACTGGAACTTGTGGAAAATGCTTCCGGCAGAAAATCGAAAACAGAACAGTTTATAACTCGTTTTGCAAAAGTATATACACCTTTGGTTGTATTATTTGCTGTACTGCTTTCTGTCGTGCCACCACTTTTGGATATGGGCAGTTTCTCCATGTGGGTAAGCAGAGCCTTGATTTTCCTTGTAGTTTCCTGTCCATGTGCTTTGGTACTTTCTGTTCCTCTCAGCTATTTTGCAGGTATTGGTGCATCTTCCAAAAAGGGGATTCTGGTAAAGGGCGGAAATTATCTGGATACCCTTTGTCATGTGGAACGCATGGTATTTGACAAAACAGGGACATTGACGAAAGGCGAATTTGCCGTAACAAAAATGGAAGGAGAAAATCTTTCCGAACTTTTGGAAACAGCTGCAGCAGGAGAGGCACTTTCCAATCATCCCATTGCAAAGGCAGTGGCGGCAAAGCATTGGGCAGAAACAAGCAGTGCCCCAAAAGCGGTAGAGCAGTATAAAGAAGAAGGCGGCTTTGGGATTTCTTATTTGTATGAAGGTGTCCCTGTGCTGGTGGGCAACAGCCGCTTTATGGAACGGGAAAATATTGCCTATACACCCTATACAGGTATAGGTTCTGTGGTCTATGTAGCAAAGAACGGCAGATATTTGGGATATCTTGTTGTCAACGATATCATTCGGGAAAGCAGTAAGAAGGCCATAGAAAAGTTACGTCAGTACGGCGTGAAAGAAACTGTTATGTTAACAGGAGATAGAAAAGAAACGGCTGAATATACCGGTAAGGCTTTGGGTATTGACCAAATTCACAGTGAACTTTTGCCGGAGGATAAACTGACAATACTGGAACGTTATATGCAAAAAAGCACAAAAGGCAAAACTGCCTTTGTGGGAGACGGTATCAATGATGCACCTGTTTTGGCAGGGGCAGATGTAGGCATTGCCATGGGCGGTATCGGCTCCGATGTAGCCATTGAAGCGGCAGATGTGGTTCTTATGGAGGACGACATGGAAAAGCTGGCTGAAGGTATGCGGATTGCAAGAAAAACAAGGCAGATTGTATGGCAGAATATTATCTTTGCTCTTGGTATCAAAGGTTTGGTGTTGATATTGGGGGCTTTGGGGTTGGCAACGATGTGGATGGCAGTTTTTGCCGATGTAGGCGTTGCGGTATTGGCAATTATCAATGCAATGCGTGTGAAATAAACGATAAAAAAGAAAGCGGATTTCCTGTAGGTTTTGGGAATCCGCTTTTGCTGTTCTACTATGCTTTTTTTGCTGTTTTCTGGGGCTCTGTGCCGAAATATGTGATATGGGAGGCATCAAAACCGCTTAGCTCACAGTGCAGTGTGCAGTGGATATTATCTCCGGTAATGAAAAATACATTGCTCCCTTTTTTTAAGGGAACAGAAATTTCATTTGTGGTTTCCTGTAAAACTGCGGCAGAATCTAAAGGAACAGAAACAGATTTGCCGCCTTTTTCTTTGTAGTAGCCAATTTCTACATTGCCTGCATCTTTAAGAAAAGAATAGGTAAGCTGTACGTCCATATTTTTATCTGTTGTCACATACAAAAACTGTGTGTTGCTTTTATTTGGGGAAATGGAAAAATCGGCTGTAATGGTTTCTCCTCCGGTACATTTTAAGGTATCAAATATGGCAGGGGGAGTTGGTTCTTCTTCTGTTTCGGCAGATTCTTCCGTTGTCTGGGCTGCACAGGCAGACAGTGCAAGGCAGAGCAGTGTACAGGTAAGAGATGTTTTGTATTTTTTTATGGCATTTTTTGTTTTCATCAATATTTCACCTCAATTTTATTTTGTCCAAATGGGGATAAACTCCCTGACTATTCTATTCTATTCCAGTATAATGGAAATTTTTTAATAATTTTGGAACAAATCTTTACAAATTTTTGAAGAATAAAAAAAACCGGCTTTTGCCGGTTTCAGCCTGTAGAAAAAGTAGTTTTTATCCCTTTGCGAAAATGCAAAAGGGCATGGGAAACGAAGGGTTTCCCAAATGGAATCCG
>JAHHTX010000059.1 GCA_020024255.1 Anaerotignum sp. | reverse complement strand
CTTGTACATCATAGTGCAGGGAAATATTTATCAAGTATGCTTGTTTCTGTAGTTTGGTGCAATCTCCTAGCATCAGGCTATTTTGAATCAAACTTTTCATCTCTTCTTGTCATTATAATATCGTGTCAGGAAACACCCCCCAAATGTTTCCTTGCACAAATAATGACAGCCCTAAAGAAGACAGTGGCAGTTTCCCCCTAAGAAAAGCCGCTGTCTTTTTACCATTAAGGAGGTATTTTCATGACATCTAATACAATTTGGGAGAAAAACTCATATAATACCTATCAAAAACAGCTTTTTCTTTCCTCAGACGAAAAATATAAAACATTTAACGAAAAATTATTGGTTTCCTCTCTGCCCACCATAGGTATCCGTCTACCTGTATTACGGAAGAAAGCATCAGAAATTGCTAAGAATGACCCTGCTGGCTTTTTAGAAGTCTGTGGCAGTACTTATCATGAAGAACGGATACTTTATGCCCTTGTAGCTGCCACTCTTTCCTATGCCGATTTTTTACCACACAGCGATAGGGTAGCCGAAGTCCTGACGGAAAACTGGGCAATCTGCGACACCTTCTGCAACTCCTTGAAAAAAGTTCTGACTGGTCATAAAGCAGACTACTTCCAGCACATCACAAAGTACCTTTCCTCCCAAAATCCTTGGGCAGTCCGTGTAGGTATTGTGGTGATGCTGTTTCATTATTTGGAGGAGGACACCATAACAGAAGTCCTTCACCGTACCTGCACCCTAGAATCCGACTTTTATTATGTCCAAATGGCACAGGCTTGGCTTTTGGCAACGGCTTGGGGAAAACATCGGGAAAAAACAAAAGAGGCTCTATTCACCTATCCCCTTTCTCCCATTACCTTCCGCAGATTTGTGCAAAAAGCAAGAGAGTCCTATCGTGTTTCCCAAGAAGATAAGGCATATCTGAAAAGTTTGCTTTCTGCCAAAACAAACACAACATAAGCCTTTTTCTCCATAAATTTTTTCCCAAAACATTTTTTCAAAAAGAAGGAACTTTCCCCAAACTTCATCGTCAAAGTAAACGAAATAGCCATAAGAAGGAGGGGGATATTGATGAAAAAAATATCGTTTCTTTTATTTTTGTTCTGTATGGTTGTCGCCGCTGTAGGCTGTGCAGAAAACTTCACAGCAGAAAAACCCGATTTGATTCCAATGGTTATGGCAGACAACATCCTGTATATAGATACGGGTAAAGAAAGCCAAAGGAAAATCATCGGCAGCACTATAGATGGAGAAATTACCTCACAGGTACGCCCAAACGAAAAGCCTACCAAAAACAACCAATCTAATTTTGGAACGGGCTATGGATATCAATACGGCGAAGCAGGCACCATCGAGCTTTTTATGGACGGCAGGGGATATATCTTTGCTGCGGAATAACAAAAATATTGGCAGGTATTTTCCTCGGAAAAATCCTGCTTTTTTTTATTTTCTTCTCGCAAGGGATACCATATCTCGATAGGCTTTACCTTATAGCTGACGATACCGGCTGCAAATTTTTCCGGCTACACTGTCCCATGATACATCAGATGTATCCGCAGTTTGAAAGCTGTGATATGTATTTACTGTACAACTGATACAGTCTGCCAATTCTGTAATAAATCTTTCTTCTGCTTCCGGATTCGGTTCATCTACATGATTCATTTTGGGAGGTTCTACATAAGAAATCATGCTATTTTTTACATTGGCATCAATCCAGCCTTTGACCCCCGGAAGATTGGTCATAATGACTTTCAGTCCGCAAGACAATGCCTCAATGACCACTAAGGGAAGTCCTTCAAAAAAGGACGGCAGTATAAAAATATGGGATTCATTATATTTTTCTGCCAATTCTTCCTGAGAAAGCCTGCCCAAAAATTCCACCCTATTTCCGAAAGGTTTTGCCAAATCTAAAATACGCTGATATTCTTCCTCGTCGCTGTATCCCCCTGCCAAAACCAGTTTTATTTTTTTATCTGTTTGCAGTCTGCCCATGGCTTTTAATAGGCAAGCAACACCTTTTTTCTCACAGATTTTCCCTGCAAATATAAGCTGTATCTCCTCTTGGGATTTTTTACGGTTTTTATGGTGAAAAATGTGGTTGTTATAACCAACACCTATAATAAATATTTTCTTTTCATCTAAATCAAATAATTTCTGTACAGTATCTTTTTGCTCTTGGTGCAGCACAAATACTGTATCCAGTTTTTGTATATTTTCCTTTATTCGTTCATTTTGCAGCGAAATTTTCTGGAACTGTCTAATGTCTGTGCCATGACAAACTGCTCCGATTTTCACATTGGGAAAATGTTCCCGTATCAGAGCAGTGAGAAAATACAAATGATGGCACAGAATAAAATCCGGCTGAAATTCCTTCACAGCTTTTTCTGCCATCTGAATGAAGGCTTTTTCAAACTGGCTCTGCATTTCTGCCGTCAAATCTTTATAGCGTGTGGAATCATAGGGCATGGTATCCGACATACCCACCACAGAAAAAGGAAGATTTTCCCCATGAAAATATACCGGATAGACCTTTGTTTTCTGGTCAAAATGCAATGTATCGTTTTTATCTATACCACAGATGACAGCATTTTCGATACCGATTTTCCCAAAACTGTTTACCAATTCCGAAAGATAGACCCCACTTCCCGTTGAGTCAGGCTTTTGCGCAGAAATATTTAAAATCTTCATCGCCGTTTTTCTCCTATGCTCTGTTATAATCATTTTATCATTTTTTATTGCGAATATACCTTTGTCATATTTATTGCATATAAAGAATAATCCGAACCTGTTTCTACTGTTTGTAAACAAAAAAACATGGTTCGGATTATATAAATTTGATGCGGATGACAGGACTTGAACCTGCACGGACGTTATGTCCACTAGAACCTGAATCTAGCGCGTCTGCCAATTCCGCCACATCCGCATATGCGATTGATTTGCTTGACTATCTTACTACAAATTCGCCTTTTTGTCAACTACTTTTTCAAAATTCCCACTACGGAGAGGAAAATACCAAAAAAATATGCTGTGATAGTTTTCCTTTTCCCTTTTGCTTGCTTTCTTACTTCCATTCGGTTTCTTGTCATAGCAATCCCCATAAACCCGAATGGATTTTTTCTTTCCATCTATGTGTTCATGTTTTCTTATTTTTCACTGTATCCTCATTTAATGCTCAAATAGAAGAAAGTCAGGATATGAAAACGCATATCCTGACCCTTCTGTTTTTTATGTTCTGTATGTTTTGTCTTCTGTTTTAATCAAAAAGCTGGGAAATAGAATCGCCTTCGTGTATGCACTTAATTGCATCTGCAAACAGTTCATCTACGGAAACACTTACAATTTTATCAATTTTCTTTTCTTCAGGCAACGCAATGGTATCCAATACCAAAAGCTCTGTAATGGCAGATTCTTCAATTCTTTTAATTGCAGGGCCACTGAGTACACCGTGTGTGCAGCAAGCATCTACTTCCACAGCACCCATTTCCTTCAATTTGTTTGCTGCATTTGTAATGGTTCCTGCGGTATCAATCATATCATCAACAAGGATAACTTTCTTTCCTTTGATTTCCCCAATGATATTCATGATTTCGCTGACATTTGCTCTTGGTCTACGTTTATCAATAATCGCAATAGGAATATTCAGTCTTTCTGCAAAAGCTCTTGTTCTGCCTACGCTGCCAAGGTCAGGAGAAACTGCAACAAAATCTTTTTCCAGTTCATCACCATATTTGCGAATATAGAAATCCGTCAGCAGAGGACTGCCAATCAGATTATCTACCGGAATATCAAAGAAGCCCTGAATCTGTGCACAATGCAAATCCATTGTCAGAACACGGTTTGCGCCTGCACTTGTCAGAATATTTGCAATCAGCTTTGCACTAATGGGATCTCTTGCTCTTGCTTTTCTGTCCTGTCTTGCATAGCCGTAATAAGGCATTACAGCAGTAATTCTGCCAGCAGATGCACGTTTCATGGCATCAATCATAATCAGCAGTTCCATAAGATTATCGTTTACGGGATAAGATGTGGACTGGATGATAAAAACATCAGCACCACGAATAGTTTCGTTAATTTTTACGGAAATTTCACCGTCACTGAACTTGTCTACTTCTGCATCTCCCAGTTCGAGACCCATTTGTTTTGCAATGGATTCTGCCAGTTTACGATTAGAGTTGCAAGCAAATACTTTAATATTGCAGCCGGTTGAATAAATCATGGTTTCTCCCCCTATGTTTATTTTCATTTGAGTAATTCTGTCCGAAAACAGAGTCTGTCAAAGCAATACTCTTTGATTCCTGTTGATGTTCTGTTTTCTCTTATTTCTTGTTTTTTTGCGACATCTCGCTATTACTATGTTACACCCTACGGTAAATAATTTCAACAAAAATCGTCAAAATCAGGATTTTTTCTGCACTCGTTTCTTTTTCCAGCCGGAAATGATGGTCTGTCTTGCCCTTGCAACAGCAAGAACATCCTCCGGTACGTCTTTTGTAATGGTAGAACCTGCGGCAATATAGGAATTTTTCTCCACAGTAACCGGTGCAACCAAATTCACATTACAGCCCACAAAAACGTTGTCCTCAATGGTCGTTCTGTGCTTTTTCTCGCCATCATAATTAACCATAATACTGCCACAACCAAAATTAATCTTTTCACCCGCATCTGTATCGCCCACATAGGACAAATGCGGAATTTTTGTACCATTGCCTATATTGGAATTCTTCACTTCCACAAAATCGCCTACTTTGACCTTTTCTCCGATATGGCAGTTGGGGCGGATATAAGCAAAAGGCCCTACTGTTGTTCCACTTCCAATGGAAGATTCCAATGCGGTAGAAGTCTGGAATTTGATACTGTCCCCAAGTTCCATATCTGTTAATCTGGAATTTGGCCCGATTTCGCAGTCTTCTCCAATAACTGTCTTGCCTTCCAAAACACACCCCGGCAAAATCACCGTATCCATACCAATGACAACATCACTGCCAATGTAGGTATTTTCGGGGTCAATAATGGTAACACCGTTTTCCATATGTTTTCTGTTAATGCGTCTTTTCATAATGGCAGCGGCTTCTGCCAGCTGTACACGGGAATTGACACCAAAAAATTCCTGCTCGTCTGCCGCTGTATATGCACCAACCTTTTTGCCATCACCCAAAAGGATTTCCAGACAGTCCGGCAGATAATATTCACCTTGGGTATTATCATTTTTCAGTCTGTCCAATGCACTTTTCAACTCCTTGCCGCAAAATACATAAATCCCTGTATTGATTTCTTTAACAGCCTGTTCCGCAGGGGAAGCATCTTTATGCTCCACGCTTTTGATAAAATTCCCTTTTTCGTCACGAATAATTCTTCCGTATCCTGTTGGATTATCCACCATAGCAGAAACAACGGTGACACTGCACTTTTCTTTTCTGTGGGCGTCCAAAACACTTTGCAGTGTTTCTCCTGTAATCAGGGGTGTATCTCCGTAAAGAATCAAAATATCTTTTTCCTCTTCAATGAAATCCCCTGCCATTTTCACCGCATGGCCTGTGCCTTTCTGCTCTGCCTGTGTGGCAAAGGTCAAGCCTTCTCTCTGGATAGCTGCCTGCACCTTGTCTGCACCATGCCCCACAACTACACAAATTTCCTCTGCGCCACAGTTTCTTGCAGTATCAATGACATATTCCACCATAGATTTTTGCATGATTTCATGAAGCACCTTAGGCTTTTTGGATTTCATGCGTGTCCCCTGCCCTGCTGCCAATATAATTGCTTTCAGATTTTCCATAGTTTACTCACTTTCCTCGGAAAGCATACAGCAAAATTAAGCGAAAATAACACTCTCCGCCTATTGTTTACCCTCCGAAATGTTCAGTCTTATTTCCGTTATTTTCTCATTTTTACGCACAAATTGCAATATACCTTTTCCACAAAAAGACAAAGGCAGGGGGCTGTGTATGGCAAAATCCGCTTTTCTTCTTGTATTTTTTATGATACAATAGAAAAAACATGAGAATTGGAGGAATATTATGGAATATCATCTGACTGCTTTAGAAATTTTACATCTTTTAGAATTTACTGTTTCTGCAAATAAGGACCGGCTGAAAAATCTGAAACAACAATATGAAATCCCTTTGCCAAAATTGTATGAAGATTTTATGGAACTTGCTGTAGACTGCCCTTTGTTTGAAACGGCTAATCTTTGGGTAGGCAAAATGGCAGGACCTTCCATGTTTCCATATACACTTTATGACTGCTTGGAAGAAGACATAGAAAGTGAAAAAGAATGGTGGGAAAAACATCCGGAAGACCGCAAAGGACTGTATGCCGAACTTGCGGAAAAACCAAAAGAACATTGGCAGGATATACTGAAAAATTATCTGATTTTTGGCAGTGACTATGGTGCAGGTATCGTGCAGTTTGGTATACTGATGAAAGACTTGGTACAGAATGATCCATCATTTTATGTGAATTGGGAAGGTAATGATAAATCTGTATGGAAGTATGCCGGAAAGCTCTCTGATTTTTTGCTTCACGAACTGCTCGCCATCCTGACAAACGAAGATTATGAAACAGGAGAAGAAGCATTGGAGGATCAGGGCTGGAAATGGGAAGAAGCAGAAGGGTTTACCAGTGAAACACAATTTTATGCCTTCTGCGAAGAACAAGGGATTGATTTGGACGAAATAAAAAAACAGCAGGAAGTATGTTCTTTTACAACACCTTTTTTCTATTGCTATGACAAAGAAAACAAAATCCTCTATATCGGCAGTGTGCAGGATGCAGAAGAAGGCAGAATGGCTTTGTATGCCATAAGTCCCGAATCATCTGACTATGTTTGGGAAGAAATATAGTCAGAATGAAAACAGAAAAGCAGTAAACCTTTTTCAAGGTTTACTGCTTTTTGATTTGCCTGTTTATGTAAATCATCTGTACATATGCCCTGTAGCCGCTTCACTGACTTAAAATGTCCTACTCTCTTGGGCTACATCAAAATGGATATGTCCATACACATATAAAATAATTCTGCCAATATCATATCATTTCTCAGCTATGTTCGTTTGGATAACTTTCTATTTTTTTCATAACTCCCCTTCACCTGACAACAAAAATACTTATTTCTACAACCGTGTGCCTTTTTTCAGAATCACAGGTTCCTGCTGTGATTTTCCGATGACTTGTTGTCCATCGGAAATATATACATCTTTATCCAGTATGGCATTTTCTATCACACAGCCTTTGCCTATGGTAACGCCCTCCATCAATATGGCATTGCGTACCACAGAATCCTCCCCTGTATACACCTTTCTGAATATTACACTATGTTCTGCTTTGCCATTGAATATGGTTCCATTACCCACAATGCAGTCGCTGACTTCCGCCCCTGCATTATATTTTGCCGGCGGTTCATCTTTCGGTTTTGTTTCGATGTAGGGATAATCATTAACGAAAATATCCCTTACTTCTTTTTTCAGAAAATCCATATTTGTTGCAAAGTAGTCAGCAATACCAGTGGAAATGCTGCTCCAATAGCCATTAAATTCGTATCCATAAATTTTCAAATCATGCAAAAAGCGAATGATAATATCCTTTACCAGACTATAACCACCCTGCGGAACGATAGTCTGCAAAAGCTCAATAAGGAGTTTTCTGGAAATGACATAAATCCCCAAAGACGCCGTATTGGTCTGTGCCACCTGCGGTTTTTCCTCAAACCGCAATAAACGCTGATTTTCGTCCATTTCCATAATGCCATAGTAGGACAAATCCTTGTGTTCCAATCGTTGATAAACAACAGTAATATCTGCCCCTTTTTCCACATGATGCTGTAACACCTGACGATAATCCATTTTATAAATGGAATCTCCCGAAGTAATGACTACATATTCTTCATTGCTTTTTAGGAGATATGTCATATTTTGATATATAGAATCTGCTGTACCACGAAACCAGTCCCCACCATCACTGCTGGTATAAGGCGTAAAGACAAACAATCCCCCCTGCTTTCTGCCAAAATCCCACCATTTTGAAGACATCAGATGGTCACGCAGGGAACGGGAATTATACTGCGTCAAAACTGCTGCTTTGCCGATGCCACTGCTTGACATATTACTCAGTGTAAAGTCTATGGCACGATAACAGCTCCCTATGGGAAGTGCCGCCGAAGCACGATGACTTGTAAGAACACCTAAACGCCCATCGTTGTTGCCACCTGCCAGAATAATGCCAATTGCTTTCATTTTCATCCCTCCCGAATTACCGTTTTTCCACTTTCCAATTTCTGATTTTCATAGTCCTCCGGTTTTGTTGTGCCATAAATGACACAGTTTTTTCCTATGGTAATATCGTCAGGAACAGTGGTCTTTACACCTAAAACCGTAATGCCGGAATCATAAATATTCGGTTTGGTTTCATTGGGGATATTTTCTCCTATCCCCATATGTATACGCTTGCCGATACAACAATCCTCATCTATAATACAGCGGTCAATGACACTTTCCGCACCAACAACTGTACCGCCCATAATAATGGAATCCCGCACCACTGCGCCCTTTTCCACCACGACCTGCGGTCCTAAAATAGAATGATGCACCTCGCCATAAATTTCACTGCCGTCAGAAATAAGGGACTCCTTCACCACTGCGCCAGGTGCAGTATACTGAGGTGGCTGATGGTCATTGTTGGTATAGATTTTCCAAAAATCCTCATAGAGATTAAACTCTGGCAATGCTTTGATCAGTTCCATATTGGATTCCCAGTAAGATTCAATGGTTCCTACATCTTTCCAATAGCCTTTAAAGCGGTAAGCGTATAAAGTCTGTCCTTCCTCCAGCATTTTGGGAATGATATGTTTTCCAAAATCGCTGTCCACATGAACTTCGTTGTCTTCCAAAAGAGCTTCTCGCAGGCGGCTCCATGTGAAAATATAGATTCCCATAGAAGCCAGATTGCTTTTGGGATTTTTCGGTTTTTCCTCAAATTGGTAAATCCTGTCGTCTTCTTCTGTATTCATAATGCCAAAGCGACCGGCTTCTTCCATTGGCACTTCCAATACGGCAATCGTTGCCGCCGCATTCTTTTCCTTATGATGTCGAAGCATTTTGGAGTAATCCATTTTGTAGATATGGTCACCGGAAAGAATTAAGACGTATTCCGGATCATTGCTGTCAATAAAGTCGATATTCTGATAAATGGCATTTGCTGTACCCATAAACCAGTCGCCGGCATCGCCTTTTTTGACATGAGGTGCCAAAATCGTTACACCGCCGTTTTTCTTATCCAAATCCCAGGGAATCCCGATACCGATATGCTGGTTCAGTCGCAACGGCTGATACTGGGTCAAAACACCCACAGTATCTACACCGGAATTGATACAGTTACTCAGCGGAAAATCAATAATACGATAGCGTCCGCCATAAGTTACGGCAGGCTTTGCCACTTTTCTGGTGAGTACACCAAGACGGCTGCCTTGTCCGCCTGCCAAAAGCATCGCAATCATCTCTTTTTTACGCATATTACCAACCCCTTATTCATTTTGCTTATGGTTTTATACAGACACCTGTATATTTTTATTATAGCACAGGAAATATATGAAAGAAACCTGTAAAACCTTTCCTTTAACATGGTTTTTTTCAAAAAAAATCTTTAATTCTCTTTATTTCATCAAACGAAGTATACAGGCAAAAATAAAGACAGAACAAATCAGCAAAAACAGCGTATGCCAATAAATACGAAACAGGATTTCTTTTTTTGAGAGCATGGTCTGTCCACCTTCAGCAATACGCTGCATCAATTCAGCCGTTGTACCATCTTCCGCATAAGCATATATCCCATATGCAGGATGGAGGATAACCATGCCAGATTTATCATAATTCGTGAGATACGGTGTATTGATGGCAACATCATCTGTATACCATACAGTAATTTCTTCCCCTTCCCGAAAAACTTCTTCATGGTTTTCGGCACGAATTTCAAATTCATTAGTAAATTTAAGATTTGGCTTTTTTTGGGTATTTATCTGTTTTTTCTGTTTTTCCCGTTTCTTTTTTGTCTTTTTCCCTGCATACTTTTCTGTTTCCGCTGTAATATCAACAGCATAAATTGTTTTCCTTCGTTTTGCAGCAAGTCTGCCTGTAGTGGCTTTTATGTGCCAGCCTTTGGAAAAATACATGATCGACTTCACCATTTCTTGGGTATCCCGAAAGAAAATTACAGAGATAATCGCAGTAAAGGCAAAGCTGACGATAACCAGAAAATCTATATCTGCGGTTCCCATGCAGATTCTCCAAAGGGTAATGAGGCAGTAAAAAATGAGATATGCCGGAACTAGCATTATTTTTGTCTGACGGGAAATCAGCTTTTTCACATATGCCATACACCTTTGCCGATACTTTTCATAACGCTCTTCTGTCGTCATGGCAGCCAGCCTCCTGTTTATTCCATTACCACCAACTAAGTGCAATACCTGTCTGTTCTTCCCATTCTTCCAGCACATCCTCATCCAATGTGGCTACTGCAATCATCTGCTCATCCATTTGGCAGCCCAAAACCTTCTGCTCCACATCCACAAAAACCATATGCTCCCCTTCTACCAAAAGCAGAAAATTGTCTGCAATGATTTTCTTTACTTCATCTAGCTGCATATCCGTATCCTGCGGTTCCCATGCAGCACCACAGAGAGCATCACTGGTGGTCATATTCAATGTCAGAAGAAAAAGCAATGTATCTTCCAAAGACATTTCCCAGTCTACCCGTTCACCTTCACCCCAGTCCAGATAAGTTTTTTGGGTTTTGCTGTCCAAGCGGCAGAACCATACAGCCTGATTTTCTTCTGCCAGTACCAAATCTCCGCCTTTTGCCAAAAGTTCTTCTTCTGTCAGGTCTTCGTTTTCCTCGGCATCTTCGTCTTCTGCGGTATAATTCAGCAGTTCTTTCGGGGTAAAAATAGTATTCTGGCTTTCCAGCAAATTGCCTCCTTTACCCACACGCAGATAAAATTCCTTCAACGCTTTGGGAAAATGTATATGCAGCCGTTCTTCTGCCTTTTCAATTTCCTTTTCCGGCACACGCATATCCTCACACATAAACAATTCCAAAAGCAAATCCAGTTTTTCTGTAAATGTTTTTACTGTGCAATTCCCCATATTTTCCCCACCTTTCTTTTATGCTTGTATTTATCTCTAAAATAGCATACATCCCCTGCAATAGCAATCTCTTTTCTTTTAATTTATGGTTTATTTCATGTAAAAACCGTATAAAATATAGAAACAAAAAGAAAAAAATTGCCATTCCTTCTTGTGTATACTATAATGATAAATAATGAGAAAAAAAAGAGTTTGGCAATACAGAAAATTTTCGGACTTTAAAAATATGGACAATGGGGCGATAGATTATGACAAAAACAGAACAGCAGAAACCATATATATATTTTATTGGTATCGGGGGTATCAGTATGTCAGGACTTGCAGAGATTCTTCATGACAGAGGGATTCGTGTTGCAGGCACAGACGTAAAGGAAAGTGCAGTCACGCAGCATCTGCAAAGCCTTGGGATTCCCGTAAATTTTGGACACAACAAAGAAAATATCACAGATGACATTACAACGATTGTATATACCGCAGCCATTCATGAAGACAATCCCGAATGGAAAGCGGCAAAAGAAAAACAGATTCCTCTTATGGACAGAGCCCATCTTCTTGGTGCGATTATGGCAGAATATCCCTATGCGGTAGCCGTAGCCGGCACCCATGGAAAAACCACTACCACCTCTATGGTTTCGGAAATCCTCCTTGCAGCAAAAAAAGACCCAACCATTACTGTGGGCGGCATTTTGCCAACCATTGGCAGTAACTTGAAAATCGGTCATTCTCCTTTCTTTGTGGCAGAAGCCTGTGAGTATTTCGACAGCTTTTTACAGTTTACTCCACACGTTGCCGTAATTTTGAATGTAGAAAGCGACCATTTGGATTATTTCAAAAACTTGGAAAATATTCGTCATTCCTTCCATGCCTTTGCAAAACGTGTACCAGATGAAGGACTTGTGGTCATTTATGACGGCATAGACAATCTTTCCGAACTGACAGAAGGGTTAACCTGCCATGTGGAAACTTTTGGCTTGACAGAAACAGCCGACTGGACAGCAAAAAACATCATTCATGAAGCAGATGGCAAAAACAGCTTTACTGTTTGCCATAAAGGAGACGACCTTGGTGTTATTCATTTACATCTGCCCGGAGAGCACAATATTACCAACGCACTGGCAGCCATTGCATCTGCCTATGCCCTTGGTGTTTCTCCCCAAGACTGCGCAAAAGGTCTTGCACACTATACCGGAACAGAAAGACGTTTCCAAATCAAAGGAAAAAAGAACGGCATTACTGTTGTAGACGATTATGCCCACCATCCCACAGAAATCAAAGCCATGCTTGCAGCCGCACAGAATGTCAAGCACAACAAGACTTGGTGTATTTTCCAACCTCACACCTATTCTCGCACCCATTTTCTTTTTGATGAGTTCGGAGAGTCTTTCAAAGATGCTGATGAAGTCATTGTTGCAGATATTTTTGCTGCAAGAGAGCAGGATACAGGACTTGTTTCTGCAAAACAACTGGCAGAACGCATTGCCAAAACAGGAAAATCCGCAAAATATGTAGGGGATTTTACAGCCATATTGCATTACCTGCAAGAACATTGCCAAGCAGGTGACCTGCTTATTACAGTAGGTGCAGGTGATGTATTCAAAATTGGCGAAGCCTTTTTGGAAAGCGAATAAACATAAAAGAGCAGAGGGAAATAAATCCTCTGCTGAGGGTGTCGACAAAGTCGCCCCCTTGGTCAAAGCCTCACTTCATTCAAGGCTTTGACCAGCAGACAGAAGAATAAAGCAGAAGTTCCAATGGCAAAAAAGCCTTGAAACTTCTGCTTTTCCTCATGGGAAATGAATTCCCATTGCGGATTCCATTTGGGAAACCCTTCGTTTCCCAAGCCCTTCCG
>JAHHTX010000006.1 GCA_020024255.1 Anaerotignum sp. | reverse complement strand
CGGCCTTTCGCTTAGGAGGCGAATGCTCTATCCTGCTGAGCTACAGAGACATATCACAATATTTACTTTTTGACAATTACCTCAATGCTTGTTATCATAATTATTCAGTTTCATCAGCTGTTAGGGTAAAAAGAATATTTCCTGAAACATTTTGCAAGCCGCTTGCAGAGAGCAAGGTAACCAAAACGAAGGGAGAGAGTACCTTTTGGGCTTAAAGAGGTTTCTCTTTCAACACAACAACTTCATAAACCGAATTTATTCACAAGCATATCAACATTCTCAAATTTCTGCCATTTCTTCTAACCATTCAGAAAAAATTTTGGAATTGGCATCATTCATTCGATAAGCTCGCTCTATATTTGTATCATCTGGAGGCATGACTTCCACTAATACCACAACATCATCTCTTTTTTGATTTATAGCAAATATTCCTTCTTGGTCTAAGCGATTGATAGCCATTTCCATAGCTTGAAATCGAATACGATATTCTATTTCAAATGCCTTCCAATCTAAGTCCCATATATTTCCTCTGGACAACAGTAGTGCTTCCACCTTATCAAATTCTTCTTGCTTCCAACAGCAATATGGGGAATCAGCATAAGACCATTTGATATTTTCCTGTCTTTCTTCATCATTGGTACTTCTGTACAGTGCTTCATCAGACCATGCCGAAATACAAGGAGTATGTGCCCCACCATCTGAGGTTAATGTAATATAATAGTAATGTTCTTTATTACTGAATAAATCCATCAAAATTGTTTTCACTGCCTGATATAGTTCATGTGTCAATTCTTCTTGAAAACCCATTTGATTGTCCTCCTATGATGACATTACAACAATTACCCTGTATTTTGAAGCAATCATTCAGGACATACATGCTATTTGATGAAACAAAAAAACTGCTTTATTATTGTAAGTTTTTTTTTGCAATTCGTCAAGTTAAAATTCTGTCCCTTCCTCTCCCTTCCAAATTCTGAAACATTTGAAATGACTCTTGTAGAATTGTATGGGATTGCCTATAATAATTCTCATAGAGTTTTGATTCTAAACAGAAAGTAAAGGAGTTTTTCATGGATTTTGTTACAATATATTATACCTTTGTCCCAGACGGCATTTGCATCATAAAAATGGAAGGAAGCGGAACAGAAATACAAATTCCCGCCGAAATTGAAGGAAAGCCCGTTACGGAAATTGGCCCTTATGCTTTTGCCGTAGAGAAAGAAGCACCCCCTATGGAAGCGGAAACCACCCTTGTTTTGCAAAAAACAGATGAAGATGAGAGAACTGCTCCCCCTTCTAAAAGAGAAGGCCATGCTCTACAACGACTCTATCTACCGGATACCATAAAAAGAATCGGAGCTTATGCCTTTTCCGGCTGCACCGACCTTGTGGTACTGCATCTGCCGGAAAATCTGGCGGAAATTCCCCACCATATGTTGACAGGCTGCATATCTCTAACTGCTTTAGGTCTGCCCAAAAAGTTAAAAAGCATTGGGGAATATGCTTTTTATGACTGCCGCAATATACAAAAGCTGCACATTCCGGAAACAGTGGAAAAATTGGGACGATATGCTTTTTACAACTGTCGTAACATGGAATCTATCAATATTCCAAAAGCCGCAGTGGATTTGGGAACAGGTTTGTTTTTAAACTGCGACTGCCTGACCTATCTGACCTTTGGCAGATGCCGTCATATTGGCGACATTATTGCAGGTTTGCAGCAGGAACTCCATCTAACCATCGAATTTTCTGACGGAGAAACGGCAAAACTACTTCTACCGGACTTTCAGTATGAGTATGTGGAAGACACCCCTGCAAGGCAGTTTCATCAAGTCAATTACGGCACTGGTCATTTATTCCGTCAATGTATCGGTAATTCCGATATCGATTTTAGGCGTTTTGACGAGTTGTTTTATCTGACACGGAGAGAAGATGGTGCACTTATGGTATTGTTTTTAACCATGTACCGTCTGGAATTTCCCTACCGCTTGGAAGAAAAACGCAGAGCAGATTATCTCGCTTATCTAGCAGAACACTTCCATTGGGCAGCATCGTATTATATTGGACAAGGTAATCTTTCTGCCATTCGCCTTTTTGCAGACTGGGGATTGCTAAAGGAAACAAATATAGACAATTTGCTGAAACTGGCAGGAGAAAAGAACAAGACAGAAATTACAGGATTCCTGTTGGCATATCAGCACAGTCATTTTGAGAAAAAGAAAAAAACATTCGATTTATAAAAGGAGGTGTATTCATGAACGAAACCCACAAACAACTCATACAAATCGGGACAAAGATTTTATCCGTATCACGAAATCAGCTTTATCTTTCCATGCGGTTTCTGGACATTGCCTTAAGTGGTCTGCGATATGAAATGAATCTTTCCTCTTTGTATGTCGGGACAGATGGCATAAAAATACTGTTTAACCCTCGCTATCTCATTCAGCGATATCTTTCAGACCCTGTTCTGGTAAACCGTATCTATCTACATATGCTGCTGCACTGCATATTCCGTCACCCCTTCCACACAGGAAAACGGGACGAGGAATACTGGAATCTTGCCTGCGACATTGCCGTTGAATCCATGGTAGACAGTCTGCCTGTACCTGCAGTACAGCTTGTAGTTTCCGACGGCAGAAATGAAATGTACGAAAAACTGCGGCGGCAGTTAAAAGTGCTGACTGCGGAAGGGATTTATGAAGTTCTCATAAAAGAAAATTTGTCTGTACAGGAATTTGCAAAGCTCCAACTGGAATTTTGGGTAGATGACCATGTTTTCTGGGAAAAGCAAGATGATGACCAGAAAAACGAGGACAATCAGGACAACGAAAATCAGGACAACCAGCAAGATGAGCAAAACCAAGAGAAACAGGAGCAAAGCCATAGACAGGAACTGGAAGAAAAATGGCAGGAAATCAGTGAAAAAATGCAAACAAACTTGGAAACCTTCTCCAAAGAAGCCGGTGAAGATGCTGGTGATTTGCTCCAATACCTTCGTATAGAAAATCGGGAACGCTACGATTACCGCCGTTTTCTGGAAAAATTTGTCACCCTGAGAGAAGATGTGGAGGTAGATGATGACAATTTTGACTATATTTTCTATACCTATGGTCTACAAATGTACGGCAATCTCCCCCTTATTGAAGCGTTGGAATACAAAGAAGTGAAAAAGATCGATGAGCTTGTTATTGCCATTGACACCTCAGAATCCTGCGAAGGCGAAACGGTACGCCATTTTCTGGAGGAAACCTACGGTATCCTTTCTCAAAACGAAAACTTTTTTCATCATTTCCATATCCGCATTATACAATGTGATACAAAGATACAGCAGGACAGGAAAATTACTTCTGCGGAAGATTTGGCACAATATATGGATGAATTTGACTTGCGGGGCAGCGGTGGTACAGACTTCCGCCCTGTTTTCGATTATGTCAATACATTGATAGAAAATAAGGAATTTATCCATTTACAGGGACTGATTTACTTTACAGATGGCTGGGGAACATTTCCCAAACATCGCCCTCCCTATGACACAGCCTTTGTTTTTCTAGATGACGGTACTTATGCCGAACGGCAGGTTCCCCCATGGGCGATGAAGGTTGTACTTGGCAAAGAAGATTTACAGATAACAAAAAACAAGGAGTAAAACAATGAATATTAAACGTGCAAAAGATGAAATCAAACACGCCATACAGGCATATTTATTAAAAGACGATTTTGGTGAATACGTCATTCCCACTGTCAGACAGCGTCCCCTTCTGCTTATGGGTGCGCCGGGTATCGGGAAAACTGCCATTATGGAGCAGGTGGCAAGAGAATGTGGTATTGGTTTGGTTGCCTACAGCATCACCCATCATACCAGACAAAGTGCCATTGGTCTGCCCTTTATTGACCATAAAGTTTATGGAGAGAAAGAATATGCTGTCACGGAATATACCATGAGTGAAATTATCGCAGCTGTATACAACAAAATGGAAGAAACAGGACTGAAAGAAGGAATTCTGTTCTTGGACGAAATCAACTGTGTTTCCGAAACATTAGCACCTGCCATGCTTCAATTTTTACAGGCAAAAACTTTCGGTTCTCACAAAGTCCCTGATGGCTGGATTATTGTCGCTGCAGGCAATCCCCCCGAATACAATAAGTCTGTCCGAGAATTTGACGTCGTGACATTGGATCGTGTGAAAAAAATAGAAGTAGAGCCAGATTTCGGAGTCTGGAAAGAATATGCCTGGAAACAAGGACTTCATGGGGCAGTTCTATCCTATCTGGAAATCAAAAAGAATTATTTCTATGCTATGGAAACATCTGTAGATGGCAAACGCTTTGTTACGGCAAGGGGCTGGGAAGATTTGTCCAATCTTTTGCAAGTATATGAAAAATTGGACATCAAAGCTGACGAAAGCCTTGTATACCAATATTTACAGCACCCAAAAATTGCAAAGGATTTTGCCAACTATTTGGACTTATACGAAAAATATCGTACGGATTACCATATAGAAGACATTCTCTCAGGAAAATACACGGACAATACTGTATACAAGCTCCAAGAGGCTCCTTTTGACGAGCGTTTAAGTGTGATGGGCTTATTCCTCAGCCGACTGACTGAAGCCTTTACAGAGGCGTATATGGCTGATTTATGTACCACAAAGCTGCATGAAATGCTGAAAGAGATAAAAGAGCGTTTTGTCAGCCCCTATTGTACGCAAACCCCTTGGGAAACATTGATACAAAACCTTATTGAAGAAGAGCAGGAAAAATATGGACGGGCAAAACGGGCAAATCTTATGGACAAACATGAGCAAAAATCTGTTCTGGCTGCCTTGGAACTTTTGGACACCTACCAGAAAAATGCAAAAGAATTAGGTCTGCGCACACACGAAGATGTTTTCACTTTCCTGAAAGAACAGTTTGCAGAAGTGGTAGAACAACGGCAGATGCGTATAGACCAAGGCAGTACACTGCTGAAAAATGCTTTCGACTTCATGGAAAAATGTTTTGGTGCAGGGCAGGAAATGGTCATTTTCATTACAGAATTGACTGCCAACTACTACAGTGTACGTTTCATCAGCGAAAACGGCAGTGACGAATACTATCGTTACAACAAGGAACTGCTTTTTGAAGAAAAACAAAGATCCATATTGCAGGATATTGAACGGGCAAAGGAAACAGCAAACTTCTTATTCTAAGTCATATATGAGAATAGAAATTCCTTTATGTTTTGCAGTCCTGCAACAGCATTGTCATAGATGATGAGAAAGGAGCGAGAAGATGACAGAAAAAAGCAAATACAAATTATATATTATCATCGGTTTCTGCTCTGTCTGCATCAGCATGATGATTCTTTTGGAAGGCGGCTTTCACCTGTCCACCCTCAAAGCAGACGAGCTGAATAAAGCATTGCCTGAGGGGAATTATGCCTTGGTTATGGAAAATACCAAACAAGACGATGTCATTGTACAAGTATACTGCAATGAGAAACATCATACTTTTCTTGTGATGGAATTTTCCAAAAATATACTGTTTCCTCGCTATAGACTTACAGAAAAGCATTTTATGCCAACAAAAAAACATTCATTTACTACCGTAATTTCCTCAGCACTTCATGATTATGCTTATCAGGTAGACTACCAAACCATGACCATTGACATTGCAGAAGGTCAGCTCTCATGGGATAATATTCGTCTTGCAGTACTGCAGTTTATTTTGGGTATTTCCATTATTGCAAGCAGTTTTTATAAACTATGGCAATGCAAAAAAACATAAAACCAAAGGGTATAGCCTAATTTTACTTGTCTGTTTGCCTTAAATAAAAAAGACGTATCATAAAAGATACGTCCGAGGGTGTCGACAAAGTCGCCCCCCTTGGTCAAAGCCTCATTTCATGCAAGGCTTTGACCAGCAGACAGAAGAATAAAGCAGAAGTTCCAATGGCAAAAAAGCCTTGAAACTTCTGCTTTTCCTCATGGGAAGTAAATTCCCATTGCGGATTCCATTTGGGAAACCCTTCGTTTCCCAAACCTTTCCGCATTTTTGAAAAAATTACTTTTTCGACAGGCTGAGCCGTATCATAAAAGATACGTCCTTTTTATTCTCTTAAACCATACGGTTTGCTATCTGCTCCACAATTCTGCGCAGTACTGCCGATACTTCTGCACGGGTTGCTGTTCCTTGCGGATCAAAGCGATTTTGTTCCTTGCCAAACAAAATACCTGCCGACTGCATTTCATGGACTGCATGAGATGCCCATGGCTTAATTTTTTCTTCATCACGGAATACTTCCATCTGATAATAAGAGGGTAATTCCACTTTCATCATATCTGTAAAATTCTTGAGAATTACAGCCATTTCCTGCCGTGTTACAGACTGACTTGGGGCAAATTTATCTGCTTTTCTGCCTTTGATGATACCGTTTTCGTATGCCCATACCACATAAGGAGCGTAATACGCATCAGAGGGTACATCTGTAAACTGTGTACTTGTCCCAGATGTATTTGCTGCGCCTGCAAGACGTCCTAAAGCTGTCACAAACATACCTCTTGTCATTTTTGTATTGGGACTGAATGTATTTGCTCCTGTTCCCTTCAAGAGTCCGTGCTGTACTACAAATTCAATATCTCTCTTTGCCCAATGCCTGTCCACATCTGTAAATGCAGGTGCATCTGGCAGATAACCGATGCCGTAAGTGCTAAAATGGTTTGTGACAAATTCCACTGCACTCTCGTCTGCATTGTAAAAGGAATCTTGAATCCACTGTACAGTACCATTATCATGAAGATAAACTGCACGCAGGTTTGCAAAACTTTCTTCTTTTGTTGGTGTATAGAATAATCTGATTCTGATTTGCTGTCCATTCAAATCCCTAATGATATGATCTTGTCCATCTATCCGCCAATTCAGTGTAATATCATAAACAGGGCGATTGCCAACAACATGTTTCGTTTCCTGCAAGAAACTGCTTTGTTTTTCTATTTTCATGACCAAATCTCCGTCCTGTCCGTCTGTATGCAGCTTTGCTAATATGGATTTATCCAAACTGATTGCAACAGCATCCTGCAAAACAACATCAACCTTCATGCCTGCCTCTGCCACAGTATCCAAAACAGCATTCGGCACTACTGCTGTCAATGTATCGGCTTTTTGTCCCAAACCTGTTTCCACACGGATTGTTACGGTTTTATCTGTTTGTTCAGCATTTTCTGTTTCTGCCTTCTGTATTTCACGAATCTGGTCTTTGACTTTATCTACTGGCACAACAGCCTGTTGATTTTTGTCCGCTGTCATCGTGGTAACAGGATTTTTCTGCTCATTTGCAGAGGGTTTTCTGCTGGGCTTAGCGGAACTGCCACCACCGGAGGAACTGCTGCCACCGGAGGAACTGCCACCGCTAGAAGAACTGCCGCCACCGGAGGAGCTGCCGCCGCCGGAGGAACTGCCGCCACTGGAGGAACTGCCACCGCCGTTGCCACCTTCCCCTTTTGCCACAACAGTCAATTTTCCTGATTTTATTGTTGTTTTATAATTTTCATTTGGTTCTGTAATCTCTGCCAAAATATCATACTGGCCTTCTTTGGCATTATCCGGTGTACTGGAATATTTCAGTATAATTTTCCCAACAAATTCTCCTTCCAAAGGTGCAAATCCCACTTCAAAGCTGTAATCTGTACCCTCTTTCGGCTGTGTCAGGCTTGGTATAGTTTCCCCTATTTTGATTTGCTTATTTGCTGTCTGCAAATGTACTTCCCTAGGCATAATAGAGAAATTTTGCGTATCTGTTCCTTTTTGCGTATCACTTTCAAAAGATACAGTAACGGAATATTCCCCTGCATTTTTCGGTGTTTCCTGCAAAATCTGACCTGTTTTTGTATCATGATACAATACTGTATGTCCTTCAGGCAATTTTACTGTTGTTGTCCAACCTGCATAGGGCTTGCCATCATACGCTTTATCTTTTGCGGTCAAGCCTAAGTCAATAATCTCTTTTCCGATAACTTCAAAATTGACCGACAGGGTTGTACTTTTATGATTGTCAAACTCCACGTTTACATTTACCGTTTCATTGCCCTCTGCTTTCGGTGTATAGCTTAAAACACCATCTTGCAAAGCAACATCTACTTTCTGGGCACTCCCTACCAATGTATATTGGGGATGATCATTTTGCAGACTGTTGGGCAGATAATCTCCCAATGTTATTCTGCCACCCTGCCCGTTTGCCTGAACAGGTATATTGATTGCATTCACCATAGGTGCATCTGCTTTTTCAATAACGACATCAGGAACGACTTTCACTATCTTTCCCACAGGATTTTCCAGTTGATACCACTTGCTGTCTTCTTCATTTAGCGTTAAAGTTTCCATGGTAGCCGTATGATATTGACCAGCCTTTGCTGAAGGAAGTGTTATTGTACCTGTCACAGGTACAGATTGCATACCCTGCAAAGTCAAGGATTGTACCACTGCTTGCTTTGTTCCATTATACACAAAATTCTGTGCAGAAACGGTATTTCCCTCTGCGGATACATCTATCGGCTTTTTGTTCACGGTAATATTGACATTAAATTGGGTTTTAAGACCCGATTCTTTTAAAATATCACTGCCACCATAAAAAACACCAATCAGCACAGGTTTTCCGGTGGGAATTTTTTTCTCTGTTGTATCATATTCCAGCGTTGCCTCATTATGCTTTACCTCTGCTGTTCCCAACAGAATCTCATTATTTCCGTCTATGCCATAAAATGAAACTCTGTCTTTACCAGGAGAAACGGCTTTCCTTGCGGAAACTTGATTCGGTGCTTTTGGTTCTGCTTTAAATGTAAAGGTAACTGTATCACCATATGTCACATTTGTTTTATTCGCCTTTAAGGTAAACTGGCCTGCAAACTGCTTAATTTGGAAATGAACCGTAGCTGTGCCACTGTAATTGTTTTGACCAGTAATCACGACTGTTGCCTGTCCAATTTCGGTATTGTTCCGATATTCTACTTTATAATCCTGATCCTTTATCAATGTCTTTTCGCCCACTTTGACCACAACTTCCGGCGTAATCTCATGTCCTGTGTAGGGTTGGTCAGGAATTGCCTGTACATTTTCTGCTTTCAGCACAGTTCCGTTGGGTGAAGGTTGTGTGGAAGATATGATTTCAAAGGTTTTTCTGACTTCCCCTTTATAATTACCTGTACCAGTCACAACTGCTGTTGCCATACCAACTGCTGTATTTCCTTCATATCTTACCGTAAAATCTGTATCTTTTACCAGTATTTTTCCGTTTGCAATGACACTTACTGTTGGTTCTATGGAACTGCCTGTATGGGTTTGTGCTGGAATATGCTGTACCCAATTTTCTTGCATTGTTGCTGCCTCAATTTGGAAGTTCTGTGTAACACTGCCACCATAACTTCCCTTTCCGGTTATTGTCACACTGCCCTGTCCCACATTCAGGTTGTCGCCATAGGCAACTGCATAATCTGTATCTTTGTTCAGTACATTTCCATCTACCGTTACAGTTACCTGCGGTTCAATTTTGTTTCCTGTATAGGTTTCTTTTGTCGGCACACCGCTGATATGGCTCTCCAATATTTCTTTGCCTGCCGAGGGTTCTTCTCTGTCTGTAATATGGAGCACAATTGTTCCTGCGATTTTGTCAGACACTGCCTTTGCCTTCATCTCGCCAAAAGTGATATTCTTGTTTGGCACAGCATAGCGGTCATGAAATACAATAAAAACATAGTCTTCTATGGGCTGATTTTGCGGAAACTGTAAATGATATAAGGTATCTGTCCCTTTATATACCAACTTCACATCACTTGCCCAGTCTGTTCTATCGTCATATGTTGCACGAGATTGATTATCCCAATATTCTTTTTTTACTGCAATTGCATTACGCAAATAACCATATTTTTCCACTTCTGTCGGTCTAATCTCTGTTGTGCCGTTTTCTGCCACACAAATCACATGAAGTGTCTGTGCAGGGTAACTACCATCAGATTGTATATTTTGTGCATTTATATCCAATTTTCCTATGGGGTTGTTATCTTCAGACGCAAACCGTACTGTCATAAACTTATCCTTAGGGGGATCATAAATCATCCAATTATCTCCCACTTTATAGACATCCTTATCTCCTCCTAAATGAGAAGAGCGGACGAAAGCATCTGATTCTGCTTGACCAGTTGTGATGTATACATGATTTTCATTGGAATTCGCAAATCCGGATAAGCTAGTTTGTCCTGTTACTTTCCCTTTAATATCAATCAATCCATCTCTGCTGACGAAAATTTCACCACCGCCATGGAAGTCTCCATTAACCGTAAAGTTTGCAACACTTCCGGCATTCAGTTTTGTTCCTTGTGGCAAAGAAAAAGACCCAACCTGTATATTTTGCCCCGTCGGTGTATATTCCGTATGATTTGCCAAGGAAACCGCAACATCACCTTCTATGCCTACTGCACCTGCCCTAATATTCTCTAAAAAAAGTGTTGTATTTTTGTCCCCTTCAACAGTAAATTTACCAGCACTATCATTGGACACTTTGCCTGTCACATGAATTTCTGCATTTTGACCGTCTGTACAATAAATACGGCTTGGTTCATTACCGTTTTCGGAACGTCCGTTTTCCACATTCACATTGGGTGTCAGATTTACAGTCGCTTTCCCGTGATAACTTTTATAGCGAAAACCACCTGCAAAAGCACCATTACCGTAACCATCTGCGATATTATCATGAGAAAGATAGATGTTCTGGAAAATTGTCTGTCTTTCTGTTTCGTTTGGTGCATTAACCACCATAAGTTGTGCATGACTTCCCATTTGATTGGATTCTTGTATATAAGGGTATCCTCCTGCAAATACAGAAGGGAAGAGGTAGGCTTCTGTACCAACAAAGCCAACGCCAGCACCACCCCTTTTCCAAGTATTAACATTATCTAATGTCAAGCTGTGCCCTGCCAAAAAAATTTCCCTATGTGGTACACTGCCCAATCCATCAGAAGAGGGAAACTGTAGAGAAATATCCCGAAAAGTGACATTGTCTCCCTTCAACTGTATGGGACAACGGAATTCAATGGAAGATCCATTCCCTCCCTGAATCTCTGTATTTTCTGCAAACAATAAAGGACGTTCCCGATTACGATCCATTTCTCCTTGTTCAAAGGCTTTAGCCTCGATGGTTAGCTTTACATTGTCCCCAATCACAATTTTTGTATTTCCCTGTTGTGCCGCATCAATAAATTCATCTGATTGGGAACGACTTGTAATTTGAACAGTTTTTATATCTTTCTGTGCAAAAGTTTCCACTTCTATTTCTTTTGATGGGTAATCGTCCTCTTTCGGGTCTTTTGCCTGTGTCACGCTCTCTATTACTTCCGGCTCTTTTGCAACAACAGGCGGTGCAACGACCATAAGCGGATCTTGTGCTGCACGGGTTACTGTTTTATATGCCTTTGCTGTTATTGTAGGCAGCTCCACACCTTCTGCCAGCGTATATCCTATAGGCAAAACAAGACGATATGTGAAAACAGATACACCTGACTCCCTTTTGATTTCCGTTTCTTCCCAAGTAATATTCTCAATAACAATCTGTTGTACCGCTGTATCTTCTTCTGCTGTAGAAAATACGCTTTCATAAGCCGTCATTCTGTCAGGAAGATGCACCCGTTCGCCCTTCCCGATAACCTGCATCTTTAACCCCTTTGGCAAATCCGGAAAACCAGCGATGATATGTAATGACGACTGTGCCGCCTTCTGCCAATCTGCTGCCAATACATCTAACGGCAACATAGCAAAAAGCATAGATGCCGTTACCAAACCACTCAGCATTCGTTTCCCCTTATCTTTCATTTTATACCGCCTTCCTTTGTTCATTATAAAATGTCTTTTTATATATATTTATATGTTTATATGGTATATTTTATCATATTTTATCAATTTTTAAATTCAGGATTTGCAACATTGAGATGGTTCTGTTTCTTGTTCAAAAAACCTGTCTTTATACAATTTCTTTGCACAATAAGCTGTTTTTCGTGCTTTTCTATTTTTTTAAATATTAACCTTCTTGTTGATTACCAAAACGAATCCTGACAATAGCCTGTCTTTTCGTTTTTTGGACGCAAAAAAAAGCAGGAACCACAATTTGGTTCCTGCTCAATCTGTAGAAAAAGTAGTTTCTACCCTTCTTCAAAAATGCGGAAGGGGTTGGGAAACGAAGGGTTTCCCAAATGGAATCCGCAATGGGAATTTATTTCCCATGAGGAAAAGCAGAAGTTTCAAGGCTTTTTTGCCATGGGAACTTCTGCTTTATTCATCTGCCTGCTCGTCAAAGCCTTGAATAAAATGAGGCTTTGACGAAGGGGGGCGACTTTGTCGTCACCCAAAAGCAGGAACCATAATTTGGTTCCTGCTTTTATAGAAACCTGACTTATTCAGCAGGTTTTTCTGTTACTTTTTCTTTTTCTTGGGGAACTTCTGCTTTTGTTTCCGGAGCAGGTGCTTCTGCTTTTGTTGCTGCAGGAGCAGGAGCTGCTGCCTTAGGTGCACCGCCTGCTGCAGGAGCTGCTGCACCGGGCTTCGGAGGAAGCTTTCCTGTCAGCACGCCCTTTGGACATTTGTTTGCACAAATACCACAGGCTTTACATTTATCATAATCAATAACAGCCAGATTATCGATAACATGAATTGCATCAAAAGGACAATTCTTTTCGCAAATCTTGCAGCTGATACAACCAACGCTACAACTCTGCATTACGGTCTTCCCTACATCTTTAGAAGAACACTGTACTTTTACTTTCTTCTTTGCAGGAAGCAGTTCGATAATGTGTTTCGGGCAAGTTGTTACACATTTTCCACAAGCCACACATTTTTCTGTATCAACTTTGGCGATACCGTCAACAATATGGATAGCATCAAAGCCACAAGCCTTTACACAGCTGCCAAGACCAAGACATCCATAGGAACATTCCTTAGATCCACTGCCTGCAAGCTGTACAGCCATATTACAGTCATTGATACCGAAGTATTCATATTTAGACTTTGCTTTGTCGCAAGTACCACCGCACTTTACAAAAGCAGCTACGGGTTCAGAAGAAGATGCTTCAACACCCATAATTGCACCTATTTTTTCTGCAACTGCCGCACCACCAACAGGGCAAGCATTTACAGGTGCTGTACCTGCAACAATAGCAGAAGCACAACCACCGCAACCGGGGAAACCACAACCACCACAGTTTGCACCGGGAAGTGCTTCCAGCACTTCACCAACTCTGGGGTCTTCATTTACTTTAAAGACTTCGCTGGCAATACCAAGGCACGCACCAAAAACAACACCAAGGCCGCCAATGCTCAGAATCGGGCTTATAATATTCATAGGGTCCATTTTTGTCACTCTCCTTGTATTAAAGTTTGATCAAACCGGAGAAGCCAAGGAATGCGATGGACATCAGACCTGCTGTCAGCAGAGCCATAGGGAAACCATCGAAGGCTTTCGGTGTATCATTATCAGCGATTCTTTCACGAATACCAGCAAACAGTACGATTGCCAGAGCAAAACCGGCAGCACCACCCAAGGCATTCAGTACGGATTCGATGAAACCGTAGCCTTTCTGCATATTCAGAACGGCAACACCCAAAACCGCACAGTTTGTTGTAATCAGAGGCAGGAATACGCCCAGTGCCTGATACAGAGCAGGAGCAGCCTTTTTCAGGAACATTTCTACAAACTGTACCAAAGATGCGATAACCAGAATAAAGGCAATGTTGTACAGATATTCAATGTGCAGAGGTACCAAAATCAGGGAATATACCAACCATGCTACCGCTGCTGCCAAAGACATAACGAAGATAACTGCCATGCCCATGCCGGCGGCTGTATCTACCTTCTTGGAAACACCAAGGAAGGGGCAGATACCTAAGAACTGGGACAAAACATAGTTGTTTACGAAGATCCCAGCCAAAACCAATAAGATCAGATTCATTTAATTTCCCCTCCTTTATGCTTTCATTTTATTTCTGAAGTGATTCAAAGCAGCCATCAGGCAAGCCAGTGTGAAGAATGCACCCGGAGCCATAACGAACAGCAATGTCTTAGGGAATGCTTCAGGCAGTACAGGATAATCAAACAGTGTACCTGCACCGATAAATTCACGAACCAGACCCAAAACGCCAAGAGCGATTGTGAAACCAAGACCCATACCAACACCATCAAGTGCAGATGCTACAGGGCCATTTTTGGAAGCAAATGCTTCTGCTCTTGCCAGAATGATACAGTTAACAACAATCAGAGGGATATAAAGACCCAAAGATGCATTCAGAGCAGGCAAATATGCTTTCAGTAAAAATTCAATAATCGTTACAAATGTTGCAATAACAACGATGAAACAGGGAATTCTGACTGTATCAGGAATAACTTTTCTCAACAAAGATACAAAGATATTCGCAAAAATCAGAACTGCCATTGTAGAAAGCCCCATACCGATACCATTGATCGCAGAACTGGTTACAGCCAGTGTAGGACACATACCGATAACCTGAACAAATGTAGGGTTTTCATTGATAATACCGTTTTTCAAAATTTTCAGTGGGTTAGCCATCAATTAGCACCTCCATTCGCTGCGACCCAGTCCAAAGCTTCCTGTGCACCGCTGCAAACTGCTCTGGATGTAATTGTTGCACTTGTGATAGGCACGATTTCGCCGCCATCTTTTGTTACTGTTACTGTGCCGGATTTTCCTCCGAACTGTTCATAGAAGCTGGGGTCTGTTGCTTTTGCACCAAGACCTGGTGTTTCTGCATGACCTGTTACACGAAGACCTGTGATCACGCCTTCTGCATCAATACCTACCATTGTCTTTACAGCACCGCCGAAACCGCTAGGTTCTGTTGTCAGAACAAAGCCGCCGTTATCAGCCTGATATACTGCTGTAATGGTACCTTCCTTTTCCACTTCCAATTCTTCAAAGGAAGATGCTTCTGGCATAACTGCCTTCATGGATTCATTCAGTGTTTTTTTTGCCTGCTGATCAATGGGTTCCTTGGTAATTTCGGAAACCGCACCGAGGCAAGCCGCAGCAACTGCGGAAATCAGCAAAAGCACAAGTGCGGGTTTTACAACTTCTTTTGTGTTCATGCTTATTTCGCCTCCTTTACTTTAGGCAATGCACCGAAGATTTTAGGTTCTGTAAATCTTTCAATCAGAGGTACAGCCAGATTCATAATCAAAATAGAGTAGGATACACCTTCAGGGTAGCCACCAAATACTCTAATCAATGTCGTGATCAGGCCACAGCCCAGTGCAAATATAATCTGTCCCTTTGGTGTAACAGGAGAAGATGCGTAGTCGGTTGCCATGAAGAATGCACCCAACATCAAACCACCTACGAATAATTCGTAAACGGGAACACGCAGACCTTTTCTGCCAATTGCCGCAGACAGTACAAATACAGTTGCAATGTAGATTACAGGAACTTTCCAACTGATAACGTGTTTCACAATCAGATAGATGCCACCAACGATCAATGCGATTGCACAAGTTTCACCGATACATCCGCCAATGTTACCAATCAGTACATCCTGCAAGCTTGCTGCTGGCATAATTCCCTGTTTCAGTTCAGCCAAGGGTGTTGCCACAGTAACAGCCTCTGCACCACTAAAACCAACAGGTGCTGTCCATGTTGTCATTTCTGTGGGATAAGATGCCAACAGAAATGCACGACCTGCCAATGCCGGGTTGATGAAATTTTGACCCAGACCGCCGAAAAGCTGTTTTGCAAAAATAATGGAAAATGCACTACCCACAATAGGAACCCAGACAGGTGCAGATGCAGGCAGGTTCATTGCCAGCAAAAGACCGGTTACCACAGCAGACAAATCGCTGATTGTAATGGGCTTTTTCAAAAGTGCTTCGTACAGCCATTCAAAGACTACACTGGAAATAATAGATACGGCAATAAGCAGAAGTGCTCTCGTACCAAAATAATAAATACCCATCGCTGTTGCAGGAATCAATGCGATGATTACATCACGCATGATACTCTGAATAGATTCTTTAGAACGCACATGAGGGGTACCGGATACTACAAAATTAGACATTCTTTATTCTCCCCCTTCTATCAGTTCTTTTCGGCTTTTGCTTTCGCTTCTGCGTCAGCTTTTGCTTTTGCAGCAGCCTTTTTGCCTGATTCGATTTTCTTTGTTGCACGGATTGACTGTGCTAACTGGCGTTTTGCAGGACATTCATAAGAACAGCTGCCGCATTCGATACAGTCAAGCCCATGATGTTTTACGAAACCTTCGCCATCACCTTTCAGTGATAAAGCATTCAGCATGAAGGGCATAAGACCCATAGGACAATGATCTACACACTTACCACAACGAATACAGTTTCTTTCTTCCGGTATATATGCTTCATCTTTTGTAAAGCACAGAAGACCGGAAGTTGTCTTTACAGATGCAACGTCCAAAGTATACAAAGTAGGACCCATCATAGGACCGCCGGCAATTAGCTTCACGGGAGGTGTATCTTCCTTGAAACCGCCAATGGCATCTACCAAATCTCTCAGTGTCATACCGATTCTGATTTTGTAGTTGCCAGGATTTTTGATGGCACTACCGGATACAGTGACGATTCTTCTCATCAGTGGTCTGCCTTTGCAGATTGCCCTTTCGATAGCAAGAACTGTATCTACGTTATCAACAATACATCCTGCACTTGCAGGCAACGCACCAGATTTTACTTCTCTCTTTGTAACAGCATAAATCAGGTGTTTTTCAGAACCCTGTGGGAACTTTGTTACCAGAGGCTGCACTGTAATGTTATCAATACCTTCACAAGCCTTTGTCATGGATTCAATAGCCTTTGGCTTGTTTGTTTCGATACCGATTACGCCCTTTGCATTGGGGTGCAGTTTCAGCATAATCTGTAAACCTCTTACGATTCTTTCCGGTTCTTCCAGCATCAGACGGTAGTCACAAGTGAGATAAGGTTCACATTCTGCCGCATTGATGAGGATATGGTCGATAGGTGTATCTTTGGGAGGATTCAGTTTCACATGTGTTGGGAAACCAGCACCACCCAGACCTACAACACCGGCATCTTTAATTGCTGCCAGAATTTCGTCGTTGGACATTGTGGTGTAATCCTTGCCTTCATTCAGCCCTTCGATTTCTTCCATCTTGCCATCATTTTTTACAACGATAGACTTTACCGTTGCACCGCCGGGAACCAGCATAGGTCTAATATCCACAACTTCACCAGAAACACTGGCAAAGATAGGAGAAGACATAAATGCAGGTGACTCAGCGATTTTCTGTCCTACCTTTACATAATCGCCAACAGCTACCAAAGGCTCACAGGGAGCCCCGATGTGCTGGGACATGGGATAGAACAATTCAGAGTTTTCTTTTGGGAGTATCACCTGAATCGGCTTTTCTGCGGAAAGCGCTTTTCCATCAGGCGGGTGAACTCCACGTTTAAACGTTAAAGCTTGCATAATATCCCCCTCTGTCAAGTGATTTTGCATTTACAGCACAAAAGACAAGCATTGTACTGAAAACGCTTGGATTGGTTATACTTTATAAAAATACAGCTATATTATAACAGCAATATTTTAATACAAAAATGAAAATTTCACAATATTTTTTTGCAGAAAAAATATAAAAAAGTGATTTTCATCCAAAAAACAAGGGAAATCTGCATAATTGATACTTGTTTCCTTCCTAAATAAAATTATGTGTTATATTTATCCATATTTTAAAAAGTAAGTATCCAAAGCCCTGTCTTTATGTATAGATTTCCTTCTCTAATAGTGTACTCTCATTCCTGCAAAAAGTAAATGAGGAGTTATTACCATAAATCCTTCCTAAATTCTGGCATCTTTGCCTATTCATAAAAAGATTTTGGCTTTCTTCTAAAATATTTAAGGAGGGCTAAGGAAAATAAAGGATTTTCTGTTTCTTTTTCACTCCTGCCCTGACTTGAAGGATAGCACAGAGTATGATAAACTATAAGCAATCTTTTGGCACTTGCCAAACGCAAAAAAGGAAGGTGATTGTTTTGGATTTGTCTTTGCAGACACAACAAAAACAAGTTCTTTCCCCTAAAATGCAGCAATCAGCAAAAATTCTGCAAATGAATACTCTGGCTCTTTCCACATATCTGAGAGAAATTGCCGAAGAAAATCCGCTTCTTGAGTGGGAAGAAGATACCATTTTTTCGGAAAAAGACGACACATTGCTGCAAAAACTGGAATGGCTGCAAAATGCAGACGAACAAAACCCCGGTTACAACCAAAAAGAATTTGACAGCGAAAATGAACAGGAAAATAACATATGCAGAAAAAAAGAGGATATGGGACTTCGGGAATATCTGCTGTTCCAAATCAATATACTTTCTGTAAATCAGAAAAACAAACAAGTGCTGCGTTTTTTGGCAGAAAACATTATGGAAAGCGGCTATCTGGAAGCAGATGCTTTGGAAACCGCCATGATAAAATTTCATCTTTCTTCACCTTATGCCGAAGAAACACTTCGTCTTTTACAGTCTTTAGAACCTTCAGGCGTAGGTGCAAGAAATCTTAAAGAATGTCTTTTGATTCAGCTGCAACAGAAAAATGCCTCAACAACGGCACAAGCCATTGTGCAGTCCCATCTGGAAGACCTTGGCAAAAACCACCTTTCCCATATTGCAAAAAAACTGCATTTGTCTGCAAATGCTTTGACAGATGCCCTGACGGAAATCAAAGCCTGTCAGCCAAAGCCGGGAAATGGCTTTTCCAGTCATCTGCCTGTGGAATACATTCTGCCTGATGTCTATGTACAAAAAAAGGAAACTGACTTAATTGTTGTCGTCAATTCTGGAAAAGCACCACGGCTTTTTGTTCATTCTGGGTATAAAAAATTACTCCGCCAAGATTTGCCAAAAGAAACAAAAGCCTATATCATGCAGAAACTGCGGCAGGCAGAATGGGCAGTACAGTGTGTTAACCGTAGAGAAGAAACGCTGCGAAAAACCACAAAAGCCATTGTATCGGCACAGAGGAATTTCTTTCTTTTGCCAAAAGGTGAACTTGCCCCTTTGCGAATGCAGGACATTGCCGAAGAACTGCACATACATCTGTCCACAGTCAGCCGTGCCGTAAAAGATAAATACCTGCAATGCGAAAAAGGTACTTTCCCTCTTTCGTATTTTTTCATCAAAGGGTTGGCACATGGCAAAAAGCAGATTTCCACAAGCTACATCCGCAGGCAAATCCGCACCCTTATCGAACAGGAAGATAAAGCCCATCCCCTTAGTGACAGAATGTTGATGGAAAAATTGCAAAAACAAGGCATTGATGTTTCCAGAAGAACCATAGCAAAGTATCGGGAACTGCTACAAATACCAAACACTGCCCAAAGAAAGCGGTATCATCGCTAAGGCAGAAGAAAGGAGAGCCATATGACAGAAGAAATTTTACATATTTTACTACAGAAAGACCGAAATATTCCTTTGTATAAACAGCTTGCTGACAGCATTGCCTCTCTTGCCAAAGAGGGCGTTCTTTCTGCCAACAGCAAACTGCCGCCCATTCGTAAACTGGCGGAACACTTAGGCATAAATCCTGTTACCGTAGTCACCGCATATAAATACTTGGAACAAAAGCAGATTGTCTATTCCCGTGTAGGTAGTGGCACATATATTTCTCCCCTTCCCATAGAAGAAATCCCCACACCTGTTGTCAATAAAAATATAGAAGCTTTTGAACATCAGCCTTCTTTAGATAATGCCATCAATTTCACCTTAACCTCACTGCCCAATACCTTATTCCCTGTAGATGCTTTTAAAAAAGCCTTTAACGAAATACTGGACAATGAGCAGGGCGGAGCTTTCGGTTATACAGACAGTATGGGCTATGAACCCCTGCGGCAGATTTTGTGTCGCTACCTTGCATCTTACGGCATACAAACTACTGCGGATCATGTGCAAATTATCTCTGGTGCACAGCAGGGCATTGACATCATTTCCAAAGCCCTGTTAAGCTATGGAGATATTGTTTTTGTAGAAAAACCCACCTTTTATGGGGCGGCAGGAGCATTTCTTTCCCGCGGGGCAAAACTTACGGAAATTCCATTGGAGGAGGACGGTCTGCAAATGGAACGGTTAGAGGACTTGCTAAAGCTATACCATCCCCGTTTTATCTACGTTATGGCATATTTTCAGACCCCAACGGGCATTTCCTACTCAATGGAAAAGAAACGGAAATTATTGGAGCTTGCAGAAAAATATGACACCTATATAATCGAAGAAGATAATTTCTATGATTTTCATTATGATAAAGTCACACCTACTCCTTTAAAAGCATTGGATTATAAAAACCGAGTTATTTATATTAAAAGTTTTTCCAAAATTCTCATGCCGGGGCTGCGTATGGGGCTGATGGTACTACCAAAACGGATACAAAGTGATGTGGTAAAAGCAAAGTATACAACAGATATTTCCACCTCCGGCTTTATCCAGAAAGCCTTGGCACAATATTTGCAGGAAAACGGTTGGGAAAACCATGCCAATGCAGTTCGCCACTATGGCAGCGAAAAATACAGAAAGGTCATTTCCATGGCTGCAAAATACCTGCCTTCTTCTGTATCCTTTTTCCAGCCCAAGGGCGGTGTCAATCTGTGGCTGAAACTGCCGGATTCCGTAAAAGCAGAACCGTTGTGCAACCGTATGTTGGAAAAAAACGTATTGGTTTCCCCGGGCAGTCAGTTTTATATTGGCAGTGCAGAAAACCACCATATCCGCCTGAGTTTTGCCGCTCTCACCGATGATAAAATTGAAGTAGGCATGAAACGCATAGGCGAAACCATACAAGAAATGGAAACGGAAATAGAATCTGAAAATACCCTGTAAGACCAAAACTATCTCGTCCTACAGGGTTTTTGTTCTGTCATTGTGACATCAGTATATAAGGAAACTTTCAGCCAAATCCAGTTTTCCCTCTCTCCCGTACATCTATCAGCTGCAAAAAGAGGTATCCGTTTTCGCAGATACCTCTGAGGGTGCCGACAAAGTCGTCCCCCTTCGTCAAAGCTTCATTCCATTCAAGGCTTTGACGAGCAGACAGAAGAATAAAGCAGAAGTTCCAAGGGCAAAAAAGCCTTGAAACTTCTGCTTTTCTTCATGGGAAGTGAATTCCCATTGCGGATTCCATTTGGGAAACCCTTCGTTTCCCAACCCCTTCCGCATTTTCCAAAAGGGATAAAAACGACTTTTGCGACATTCTGAGAGGTATCTGTTTTCACAGATACCTCTTTGTTCACTAAACTTTATCTTATTTTTCTTCCAGAAGGTTGACCATCAGCTTAGAAACATCTACATCTTTCGTAATGACTCCTTCTCCCTTCATCCAGTCTGCATTCTTCTGCCATTGTTCTACTTCCTGATGCAGGAAAGGTGCATCTTCTGTTTCCATAACCGGCAGCAGCATTTCCATGCTCTTTTGTTCTACTTCTTTAGACAGCGGGAAGTTTGCTTCGTTCTGGTTGTCCAAAAGAATTTGCAGGGATTCATCAGGGTTTGCCTTCATATCGGCAAAGCCTTTTTGGCAGGCACGCAGGAATGCCTTATACTTTTCCGGATTTTTCTGGACTTCATCGGCATTTGCCAAGAATACCAGTTCATATGTCGTGGGTGTGCCATAATCTGTAGGATAGAAGTAATTTACCTTGAACCCTTCTTTTTCCATCTGAGGCACTTCATGGTTTACCATATTTCCGATACTTGCATCTACCTGTTTTGTGGTAATAGATGACATCAAATCAAATCCAACATCGATACACTCTGTATCCCCAACACTAAGCCCTACATTTTTCAACATGGAATCAATCTGTGCTTCAGACAGTGCAGTACCTGCATGACCGATTTTCTTTCCTGCAAGGTCTTTTGCCCCTTTGATACCGCTTTCTTCCAATGCAATGACCACATTCAAATCTCTCTGGCAGACAGCACCAATAGAAACAACCGGTACATTTTCTTCTGCTGCTGTCAAAATAGCATCTTGCTGATAATACATCCCAACATCTGCTTTTTTTGCAGCCGGCAGGGAAATACCGTCATTGGTATTGGCAGGGAACTGAATAACAAGGTTCAGTCCTTCTTCTGCAAAATATCCCTTTTCCATAGCCGTATACAAGAAGCTGTGGATAGCATTGGGATACCAGTCAAGGACAATGCTGAAATCTTCCAAATCGCCCTGTTGTTCTGCGGCTGGCTTTTCTGCTTCTGCCTCATCCTTTGGTGCATCTGTAGTGCAAGCTGTCATACCCAACATCATTGCTGCTGCTGTCAACAACGCAAACCATTTCTTTTTCATTTTTAAATCTCCTTCCTCCATTGAATCAATTTATTTTCCAAAACGGTAATTATCCCCACGGCAGCCATAGCCACCAGAGATAACAGCACAACAGGAGCAAATACCCCTGCACCGTCCAGCTGTGTCATCATACGTTTACTAAAATAGCCAAGACCTTTCTGTGCTCCCAACCACTCTGCAATGGCTGCCCCAATGACACTCATTGGGATTGCCATTTTAATGGCAGAAAAAAAGTTGGGCAGTGCCGTTGGCAGTTTCAATTTTAAAAAGATGTCTTTTTTTCTGGCACCATAAGTCAAAAGCAATTCCTCCATTTCCCGTTTAGAGGATTTCAGTCCATCAAAAACCGTAATGGCAATGGGGAAAAATGTAATCAATATGGTGACAAGCACCTTACTCCAAATAGAATATCCAAACCAAAGAATAAAAAGCGGTGCAATTGCTGTTGTAGGTATGGTTTGCGATGCCACAATAACCGGATACAATGCCCGTTCAATCTTCGGATTCCAGTCCATGGAAACTGCAAGAAGCAAGCCAAAAACGATAGAAATTAAAAGTCCCAATCCTGTAACCCCCATGGTAGCAGGCAGATGTACCAAAAACAAAGGCTCTCGCAGTTCCCACAGTTTCTGCATAATCTGTATGGGAGAAGGCAGAATATATGCTGCATCTACAACCATCGCAATGCCTTGCCACAAAAGCAGTAGAACCATCGTGACCACAACGGCAGGCAAATGCTTTCTCATAGACTCACGCTCCTTCTCAATTTTTCTATCATTTGTTCTTTCAATTCCACAATATCTGGCCTTTTCAAATCCTCACGGTTTCTGGGATAGGCAAGAGGAATATCCACAGGCTCCATTTCCGAAAAAGGTCTGTCCTTGATGATAAATACCCGTTTTGACAGAAAAATAGCTTCCTCTACGTCATGGGTAATAAACAGTATGGTTTTATGGTAATGCTCCCATTGGTGCAATATCCATTCCTGCATTTCCACACGGGTTAAGTAATCCAAAGCACTGAAAGGCTCGTCCAAAAGCAGCATATCTGCTCCCGAAAGAAGGGTTCTTGCAAAGGATACCCTTTGTTTCATGCCGCCAGACAAGTCTTTGGGATACTTTTGGGCATAATCCGCCAGACCTGCCTGCCGCAAAACTGCTTCACAGCGTTTTTTTTGCTCTTTGGCAGATACTTTTGCCAATTCCATAGGCAGACAAATATTCTTTTCAATGGTACGCCATGGAAAAAGCAAATCCTTTTGGGGCATAAAGGCACTATAATTTTTCAAAGACTGCACAGGCTTCCCATCTACCAATATCTGCCCTGCATCAGGCTTTTCCAAGCCGTTTATAAGACGGAAAATCGTACTCTTTCCACAACCGCTGGCACCAATAATGGAAACAAACGCTCTGTCTTCTACTTGAAAATTCAAGTTTTCCATCATAGGCTGTTCATCTTGAGCATACCGAAAGGAAATATCCCGAAATTCCAACATTTGTTTCAGCTCCTTTTTTACATTTCCATTTTATATGCCATATCCCAAAAACCTTTTTCATAACGACTGCAATTTACAAATATTTCTTCCAATTTCTTTTCTTTTTCCAAAGAAATGCCTTCGCCCAATTCATTTACCAAATCCATGATTTCTTTTGTTGTCGCACAATATTCCTCACAGGAATAGCCTGTTATCCATTCCCCATAAAAAGGATGTTCCAAAGCACCGGGGATTTCTTTATGATGCTCTCCAATTTCCTGATAACTCCATGCACAAGCAAGAACGGCAATAAGAATATCCAGTGCGTCCCCTTTATAAGCTACATCTAGCATATAAGAGGTATAGGACTGATTGGCAAGAGAAGATTTTGTTGTTTCCACTTCTTTCTCTGTAATGCCAAGACGTCCCATATATGTCTTATGCACATTCATTTCTCCGTTCAACACATCTTCCACCATAGTAGAAAACTTTGCCATAATCCGTTCATCTTCACTTTTTACAATACCCATGGCAAACACCTTTGCATATTGCAAAAGATACCGATAATCCTGTATCATATAAAAACGGAATTTGTCTGCATCTAAAGTGCCTTCACCCAACTCCTTGACAAAAGGCTGAGAAAGATATCCTTCCCAAATGGTTTCCACACTTTTATGTAATTTGTCTGTCAACTGCATATTTTTTCCTCCTAAACCATATTAAAAATAAAAAAAGATAAAAAATGGTACAAAAAAGCCCTTCCCGCTTGGGAAAGGCTTCTGATAAACTATATCTGTTAAAAAACGCTTCCCTACGTTGGTACAAACCACATCAAGTTCAAAGGGTTGGATATTCATTCCTCTCAGCTTCCTTTCGCAAGCACCCCTAGCCTTTTTCTTTTGCTAAGCACATTTATTATAGTACAAAAGTACCAGTCTGTAAAGAAAATTTCGCTTTTCTCTTTACATTATTTTCTAATTCTTTTGTTTTTCTTCCATTACAAAACTGTTTTTTAAAAAAATGTCGTTTTCGCACAAAAAAAAGGGGTTATACATATTATTATTTTATCATTATTTTACTTTACTTTTTTCAAAAAAAGATTACACTAAGGTAGATAAGTAATATAAAACTTGAAAAACAAATGTTTCTATATGATTTATAGGGGCTTGTTTTTTTTTGCGAAATATTTTGAAAAAGAAAATGAGGGCATAAAAATGGATAATGATACCAAACTTTTAAATTTGGCATTGGATGCCGGAGAAATCATGATAACATCTGGAGCGGAAACCCATAGAGTGCAGGACACCATGATGCGGCTTCTTTCCGTTTCGGGACAAGAAAAAATAGAAGCACTGGCACTGTCTACCTTCTTAATTGTCAGTCTGCCAAGAAAAGAAAAGGGCCCCCTTACCATGGCTCGGGCAGTAACGGATCGCACAGTAAATTTTGAGAAAATCTGTGCTGTCAATTCCATGTCACGCGATTTTGTTTCCGGGAAAATAACATTGGAAGAAGCTATCCACCAATTAAAAGAAATATACAAAGCACCTGTGTTTACTCGCTTTACAAAAATAATGGCTTACGGCTTTACCTCTGCCGGCTTTACTTTAATGTACAGTGGTTCACTGCCGGACGGAGTTGCTGCCTTATTCATTGGCATGATTTTAGGGCTTATGGTAATTTGGAACAGTATGTGGAAAGCACCCTATTTTTTTGGTTCTCTTATCGGTGGTGTTCTCACAGGCTTTTTTGCGTATATCTTCAATAGATGTATCCCAAATACCCATATTGATATGATTATTATTGGCAGCATCATGCCGCTGTTGCCTGGTCTTACCATTACAAAATCTATCCGTGATATTTTGGAAGGCAACTTCATCAGCGGAAATTCCAAACTGATAGAAGCCCTGTTGGTTGCCTGTGCCATTGCAGGCGGTGTTGCCATGTCTCTTGGTTTTATCGCAATGATTGCCTAAATTTATGGAGGTTCTTTATGGAAACATTTACTCTTCAAGAAATCATAATACAATCTGCTTCTGCCGGTGTTGCTTGTGCCGCCTACTCCATTATCTGTAATGCACCCAGAAAAGAATTGTTTTATTGCAGCATAAACGGCTTTTTGGGCTGGTTTATCTATATGCTGATTTTTGCAAAAAGCGGTCACAGCGTATATGCGACCATGATTGCGGCTATGGTTGTCACCGCTGTTGCACGTTTTCTTTCTGTCCAGCGGGAAGCACCTTCTATTTTATATCATATTCCCGGTGTCTTACCGCTTGTTCCCGGTGCTGCTGTCTACCATGCAATGCAGGCAGCTTTTTCCGGAGAAATTCTGGCTACATATTCCAATGCACTTTCCGGATTCAAACTGGCAGGTGCCATTGGTATTGGTTCCCTTTTAATGCTGGTTATTCCCTACAAAGCCTTTGCCCGAATTCCTCCAATCAAGTTTATCCGCCGAAAAAGAAAATAACAAAAAAAACCGTATCTCTGCAAATAACAGAAATACGGCTTGAGGGTGTCGACAAAGTCGCCCCCTTGGTCAAAGCCCCATTTCATGCAAGGCTTTGACCAGCAGACAGTAAGGATAAAGCAGAAGTTCCCATGGCAAAAAAGCCTTGAAACTTCTGCTTTTCCTCATGGGAAGTAAATTCCCGCTGCGGAAGGGGATAAAAACCACTTTTTCAACAGTCTGCCTACGATTTTTTCTTATATTTCCCGTCTACCCTCCAAAGCTCTGGACAAAGTCACTTCGTCTACATATTCCAAGTCGCCGCCTACGGGGACACCGTTTGCAATACGAGTCACCTTTACGCCTAAGGGCTTCAACAAACGACTGATATACATTGCCGTTGCTTCCCCTTCTACATTGGGATTGGTTGCCAAAATCACCTCAGAAACGGTATCGTCTATCCGCTGTACCAATTCCTTGATATGAATGTCATTGGGGCCAATGCCTGTCATGGGGGAAATTGCACCATGAAGCACATGGTATACGCCATGAAACTCTTTTGTCCTTTCATACGCTGCCATATCCCGTGGGTCCTCCACCACCATAATGGTCTGATGGTCTCTTTTCGGATTTGCACACACCGGACAAATTTCCCCATCTGTCAGATTACAGCAGACCGTGCAGTAATGCACCTGTTGTTTGGCATTTAAAATAGCACTGGACAATGCTTCAACTTTTTCTTCCGGCATATGAATAATATGAAATGCCAAACGCTGTGCCGATTTTCCGCCGATACCAGGAAGAGCAGAAAGCTGCTCAATGAGTCTTGTAATGGGATTGCCATAATAATTCATCATAGCCAAATTAGAACATGCCACCCATGCCGCCGGTTACTTTGCCCATAGCATTATTGTACATTTCATCTGCCTGACGGATTGCTTCATTGACTGCGGAAAGAATCAAGTCTTCCAGCATTTCCACATCATCGGGGTCTACAACATCGGGGTCGATTTTCAATTCCTTAATTTCCTTTTTACCGGAAATCACCACTTTCACTGCCCCGCCGCCACTGGTCATTTCCAGTGTTTTTTCGTTCAGTTCGTCCTGCATTGCTGCCATCTGTTTTTGCATTTTCTGTGCCTGTTTCATGAGATTGTTCATATTCATACCACCCATGCCAGCCATACCGCCGAATCCACCTTTTGCCATATCTAAATCCTCCTAAATATCATGGGGTCTTTTTTCTCCAAAAGCTCCCTGTCTTTTATATTATCTATACTGTTTCTATTTTATAGAAATTCCGTCTGCTGTGCAAGGATTTTATTCAAAATCCGCTTCAGGAAAAATGCCCGACATCAGACTGTCCCAATCGCCGTCCTCACTACCCGTTTCTTCCTCGCCATAGACAGCCTTTCTCCATATATCATAAGAATCCCTTCCCGTTACTTGCAAGGAAAAGCTCTTTCCCAGTACCTTTTCAATCTCTTCCTCGATTTGCGACAAATATTTGGTAAGCATATCCTCCAAAGCATCATAAGCACAAACCAGATAAACAAATTCATCTTCTTTAAATCCAATTTCCACCTGTGATAGCTTGCTTCTCAAAATGGGGTCAGAAAAACCACTGCGGATAGTATGCCACTGCTCTTGCAAAGCCTTTTTATCCTCGTCCAAAGCAGGTGGTTTTCTTTTGGTTTTTGGCTTTTCTTTTGGCATTTCCAAAGGAGCCGCCGCCTGCATGGTCACCGTAACACCCTCTGCTACCTTTCGCTCCAAGGCGGAAAGCCTTGCAGAAATTGCCGTCATATCCTGTTCTGCCCAAGAAGAGCAAAGCCGCAGCACCTCCACCTCCAATAAAACCCGTTCATTAGACACATAGCGAATTTCACTGAGCAATGCCGAAAAACGGCGTATCCAAAACGTAATTTCCTCTGCCGATACGGTTTTCCCCTGTGCCAAAAGACGCTGCAAATGCTCTGTGGAAATATCCAAAATCTCCACAGGTTTGGGAACGGATATGGCAATAAGCAAATTCCTGAGATGTCCCAAAAATTCCGAAATAAATTGTTTTACCTCTCTGCCTGCAAAAAGCATCTCCTGTATAAGCTCCATGGCTTTTGTGGCATCTTTAACGGAAAGTGCCGCTACCATATCAAAAAATACTGTAGGGTCTACTGCTCCCACTACATCCTGTACTTTTTCCAGTGTCACCTCTTCTCCGCTATAAAAAGCAAGACACTGGTCAAGAATACTGAGAGAATCACGCAAAGAACCATCAGCAAGCTGTGCCACATACCGCACAGCCTCCTTTTGCATATTCTGCCCTTCCTGTTCCAAATATCCCATAAGCGTGTGGGTAATATCTTCTGTGGTAATCCGCCTAAAATCAAACCGTTGACAACGAGATAATATGGTTGCCGGAATTTTTTGGGGATCTGTTGTTGCCAATATAAAAATCACATGTGCCGGAGGTTCTTCCAATGTTTTCAAAAGAGCATTAAATGCACTTCCCGAAAGCATATGCACCTCGTCAATAATATATACCTTATATGTGCCTTCTGTTGGCGGATATTTGACCTCCTCCCGAATCTCACGGATATTTTCCACACTGTTGTTGGAGGCTGCATCAATTTCAATGACATTAACGCTCCTGCCTGCCAAAATATCTTTACAAAGCTGGCATATATTGCAAGGTTCGCCTTCTTCCGTAGGTGCAAGACAGTTGATGGCACGGGCAAATATTTTTGCAGTAGACGTTTTCCCTGTACCCCTTGTACCACAAAACAAATAGGCATGGGAAATATGCCCTGTCTTGATTTGATTTTGCAGTGTTTTCACAATATGATCCTGCCCCACTACATCCTGAAAGACTTGTGGACGGAACTTTCTATATAATGCCGTATAAGACATAGTTTCCTCCTTACATTATGGTACCATATTGCCATCTATATGGAATATGTTTGTATTATGTATTATCATACCACGAAATGTCCAAAGAAAAAACAGCGTTTTGTGGAAAGTATTGAAAAAGAAACAAAATCATGATACGATAAAATTAACTGTATATTTCATTGAGATTATCAGAATAAAGGAGTGATTTTCCCATGCGTAATTCATCTATAGAATCTATCCTGCCATTATTGCAAGTACAAAATCAGGTATCAAACAGCAAAAAAACAACCCGTACAAACAGTAGCTATCTTGACCTTTTAAACCTGTCACTACAAAACAAACCTGTCCAGTATACACCTGTAAAACCTGAAATCAGCAATAAAACGGCTACACAGGCAGAAATTGAGATGCTGGCAGCAAAGTATAATCCAAAAAATATGACTAATCAGGAATATAATGCTTTTGTAAATGACCTGGTAAAAAATGGCTTACTCAGTGCTGATGAAGCCAAAGCCGTTTATGGTGAACATCGGGCACACTATTATTGGGAATATTCTGACGGAAAACATTCTTCCTGCGGAACCTACGGAAAACTAATGGATAAAAACAGCTATGCTGAGGAGGATCTCCATATCCATACACTGCTTGATGCAAACAACAACGCTGTTTACTGGGTAAAGTGCCAGAAATTGCAGTCTATGAACCCTTTTGAAATACAATCTTTTGAAAAGCTCGCAAACATAATGGAGCGTATGGAAAAATATTGTTCTGATAAAGCACCTTCAACAGACGCTGATTTTGGCAAAACCGATGCTATAGAGGTAAATGGTATGTATTATGGGCCTGATTACTGCTATGACTGGGTTACAGGCACTATATCCCCCAGAGTGGATTTTTCCATAAAAACCACGGACAAAGCGGTATCTATTGCTGAAGCAAAAAGAATGGGTCTTGGTGTAGGACACCATACTGATCTAACAAAAACAGAACTGCGTACATTGGTAGATGTTGCCACAAACGCATCTTACAACGCTTGGGTAAAGCAAAAGGATATAAGAGATAGACGATAATTGTTTTGTACATAAAAAAATAAAATAAAAATTCTAAATTATAAAATTTGTATATATATCATGACGAAAAGAAAAACCCCTTTTATGCAGATTCGCTCTGCTTTAAAAGGGGTTTTTATGGAGAAATAGGAAGTGTCTATCCTATGACAAAAGATAACATTAACAATCTAAATGATGAATAGCCTGTACCAATTCTTCTTTATTCAAATGATCCAGACCCATTTTTTCCAAAGTGCGTCCTGTCTTAAAGTAGTCTGTTTCGTTATATGCAGATGCAATATGTATACAGGATTCTACAATAGGTACTTTCAACCCGCATTTTGTTGCAAATTCATAGCAAGGAACCAACAGATATGCTACATCTTCTGTAATGTATCTGGATTTAGCACTATTCGGTGAATTATTAATCTTACCATGAGTTGTAGATGCACGGTTAAATTCGTATACGCTGGTATACTCACTTGCATACAATGCATTCATCGCTTCCAGTTCTGTTCTCAGTTTCAGATTTAATGCTTTGCCAACAGAAAGACGTTCATTATCCATTTTTGCTGCGGCATTTGCTGTTGCTGTGCTGCAACAATCTTTGTAGTAATTAAACTCACCGTTAAAGTTTTCCAAAATACCCATATTCAATGTTGTCAACAAAGGATGTCCACCGAAATTGATATTTTCCAAACCTGCTGCAACCGGATTCGGCAGAAGTTCAATAGGAATGGGCAGAACATCTTTAAGTTGTTGTGCAACCTTTTCTTTTGTTTCACTGTCTGCCATAATGCTGAGAGGCAAAAATGCTTTTATCCCCATAATCGTAATTACACCAGGTTTTACAATACGGCAAGCCCAAGGAATAGAGATTGCGTCACAAATGATAACGCCCAAATCATCTTTTCCCGCTTCCTTCAACATTTTCTTCATCACCAAGCCGCCATAATTGCCAGGCATCAGCAATACAATATCATCTTTCTTCAGGTAAGGCATCATCACTTCAAAAAAGCCTTCCTGTGCAAAAGAGGGGCATATCATAACAAATACATTACCAAATGCCATCGCTTCTTTAATATCTGTTGTAGCCAATGCAATTGGAGAAAAACCGGGAAAACTCATCTGACAGCCGTGGTCTTCTGCCAATGCTTCTATACCTCCGCTTGCCTGTATAGCTTTAATCTGTGTATCAAATTGGGGATTGTCATAAATACATACTTCATGTCCTAACTTTGCAAAATGATATGCAGCAGTTACACCGCCGTTACCTGCGCCAATTACTGTAATTTTTTCCATGATAATACCTCCTTAGTATTGTGTTGAAATGATATATGATATTCGTATATTAACAGTTTTTTAGTATGGTCTGAACTATATAAAAATCAATCTCAATCATATTGCTGTTACTTAAAAAATCATATTGCCTACTGTAAGTGAAACAATGGTAATCACAAGAATTCCAATAAAGAAAGGCATGATATGTTTGAGCCATCTTTCATATGGAATATTGGTCAATGTCAAAGCACCAATTAAAACCGCTTGTGTGGGAGAAATAAAATTCATACTTTCTGCCCCTGCCTGACAAGCCATAACAACAAATTCTCTGCCAATGCCAATAAAATCGGACAAAGGAGCAAGAATAGGAATAGTTGCTGTCTGCAATCCCGAAGAAGAAGGAATAAGCAACGACATAGGAATATATAACAAATATGCAATAGCCGGAAATACTTCTGCTTTTAAATGAGTCAAAAGACCCTCGCCAAAGTGCAGAACCGTGTCTATAATCATACCTTCAGACATTACAACAGATAAACCTTTTGCAACGCCCAGCACTAATGCTACGCTAATAATATCTTTTACCCCTGCAATAAAGAGGCTTACAATCTGATTTTCCTTGTATCCGTATAACTTCCCAATAAGCAATGCGGCTACAAAAAACAGCATGGTCATCTCTGTAAAGTACCATTCGCCCAAAGGTGTGACATGACCAAGAATTGTGCCAAGTACCGGAATCCCCATAATCATTTCATGGAAATCTTCAAAAATATGTATATTAAATTTACTGCCCCAAGGAATAATCGCAATAATCATCACAAGGAACATTAAACCAAACACCGTAATAACCTTTTTCCTTTTCCCATCAAATTCCGGAATATTTTCTAATAGATCTTTTTTAAAGGGTGCATCAGTAATATGCTTTATGTCATATACAATAGACTTTTTGGGGTCTTTTTTCACCTTTTCTGCATAGCGCATAACAAAGAAGATGGCAAATGTTAAATACAGAAGAAACATGATGATACGCACAATCATACCTTCTCCCAGAGAAATCCCTGCAAGATTAGAGCCGATTCCCACAGAAAATGGATTGATAATACCACCTGCAATACCAACACCTGAACCAAGAAAAATAATCATAACCCCTGTAACAACATCATATCCTGCTGCCAGCAAAATCGGTATAATTAACGGATAAAAGGCGATGGTTTCTTCTGCCATACCATAAGTTGTACCGCCAATGGCACAAATTATCATGATAATGGGAATGAGAATTTTTTCTCTGCCTTCCAAACGCAGAACTACCTTGGACAATGCTGCATCAATCGCTTTTGTTTCAAACAAAACACCAAGGCAACCACCAAGAACCAATACAAACAAAATCACATCAATCGCACCTTTAAACCCTTCTACAGGTGCTTTAAACACATCCCATATCCCCTGCGGATTGGATTCTGTCACTTGATAAGTGCCTGCCACAGGCATACCGTTGACATATTCATACTGTCCTGCCGGAATAATAAATGTGAGTACCGCCACTGTTATGGTTAAAATTAGCAGCGTTGTAAATGCAGTGGGCATTTTAAATTTTTTCTTTTCCATGCTTTGTTCCCCTCCTTTTTTTTAAATATATCAAGAATTTATGTTACAATCATAAGATTTCTTTGGAAAATTACAGAAAAATATGTTAAAATGTATAAAATACTGTACACTTAGGAGGAAGCACATGATTCAAAAGATTTGTCTTTTGGAAGACGAAAAAGATTTAAGTCAAATGCTTTGCATCTATTTGGAAAAGGCGGGGTATGTGGTACATACTTGCAGCACTATTGCAGAAGCAGAAATTTTTTTAAACAAAGATATTGCCGTTTGGGTGGTAGATGTTATGCTGCCTGACGGAAATGGACTTGAACTGATCAAAAGAATAAAAACAAAAAATAAAAATGCTTTTGTCATTATCATTTCTGCAAAAGGAGATTGCTTTGATCGTGTAGCAGGTTTTGAAATGGGATGTGATGACTACATTGCAAAACCTTTTTTGCCTGCAGAATTAGTTTTTCGTGTAGACAAGAGAAAAAAACAAATGAATGGACAGGAAGAAAAAACGGAATTTTTCACTATAAACGACTATGAGGTGAATATTGCCAAGCGTATGATTATGGCAGACGGAAAACGAATAGATATAACTAGCAGGGAATTTGACATTCTTTTGTTCTTTATTCGCCATAAAGGGCAGGCAATATCCAGAGAACAGCTATTAAATCAGGTATGGGGAACAGACTATTACGGCAATGACAGAATTGTAGACAACTACATCAAAAATATTCGCAGAAAGCTGCCAAAACTTACCATAGAAACAATTTATGGTTATGGCTATAGGTATAACATATGAAGCAAAAAAAAGGACTACGCAAAAAAATGATACTCCATACTATACTGTTTACTATCGCCGTTACAGGAGTTTCTCTTTTCGTTGTTTATTACTGGTCTTTTTTTCATTTCAGCCAAATATTTGAAGACCGTGTTATAGATGAATATACCTTTGCAAAAAAACAGGATATGGGAGTGGAAAACGAATGGATTTTAGGCGTTACCACAGATAGTATTGATGTAGTACAAGGTATCCATAAAGATAATGTGGCAAACACATTAAAAGAAAAAGCAGAAAAGCAAAAGGAGCCAGAAAAACTCTATCGGGAAACGATTGACGGCAAGCATCTGCTTTATACCATTCGCCTGGACACCAATGAAGGAGAAACTTTATATCATTATTCTATTATCAAAGATATCTATGCAGAAATTTTCCCTCATATTGTCATGAGCTTTCTGACTTTTTTTATTTTTCTAACACTGATTTCTCTGTTTTATATCCACATGATCAGCAAAGGGTTTTATGAAGATATTTCCATATTGCGAAGCTATACCAAAAAGATTGCAGAAGGCAGTGATACAGAACCTTTGGAAATTTCTACAAAAGATGATGCATTGCAAGATCTGGTATCCGATTTATGTATAATGAAAGAATCTTTGGATAAAGAAGCAGCTATGCGACAAACAACACTGCAATACATTTCCCATGAAATGAAAACACCTATTATGATTATTGAAGGCTATGCAGCATCTGCCATAGATGGTATTTATCCAAAAGGTACACCTGAAGAATCCATGAAAACCATCATCGCACAAACAGAACGGATGAAACAGAAAGTACAGGATTTGTTGACTATCGTTCGACTGGAATCTGCACCTGCAGCTGCAAAAAAAGAAAATATTGCTGTAAAATCATATATTCTGCATATTTTGACACTTCTGAATCAAGAAAAAAAACAAAATGTTTTTCTGCATATTCCGGAAGAAGTTATCATTGAGGAAAATCAAGAGCGTTTCAAAATATTGGTAGAAAACCTGATTACCAATCAATTAAAATATGCCAAAACCTTTTTATCTGTTTCTTATCAAGAGAGTGCAGAAAAACATATTCTTTATTTTTATAATGATGGCGTACAAATTCCTGAAGAAATTCGTAAAACACTCTTTCAGCCTTTTGTAAAAGGTTATAATGGCAGCAGTGGTTTAGGACTTTCTATATGCAAAAGTATAATGAACCAAATTGGCGGCAGCATTTTTCTAAAGGACACGAAAAAAGGGACGCTCATTGTTGTGGAATTTTTAAAAGAGACGGACAATTAACTGCATAAACCAATTATATTATGTGTATAAAACGAATGAATATCTCAAAATTTTCATATCACTCATAAAAAATATACAAATTTAAAAAATAGTATTGCATAATTATTCATATTGTGTTATGCTAATGTCAACGAAAAACATAGATGAAATAACAGCTTAAACATATATACAGGAGGGTATTGATTATGGCAAAAAAATATAGTAAAATCGTATTAGCATATTCTGGTGGTCTGGATACATCTGTACTCATCCCTTGGCTGAAAGAACATTACGATTGTGAAGTTATCGCTGTTTCCGGTGATGTTGGTCAAGGTTCTGAACTGGACGGTCTGGAAGAAAAAGCATTGAAAACAGGTGCTTCCAAGCTGTATATTGAAGATTTGAAAAAAGAATTTGTAGATGATTATATTATCCCTACCGTAAAAGCCGGCGGTACATATGAAAACTATCTGCTGGGTACTTCTTTTGCAAGACCTCTCATTGCAAAACGTATTGTGGAAATTGCAAAAAAAGAAGGTGCAGATGCCATTTGTCATGGCTGTACCGGCAAAGGTAACGACCAAGTTCGTTTTGAACTTGCCATCAAAGCTTTTGCACCTGATATGGAAGTCATTGCTCCTTGGCGTTTCTGGGAACTGAACTCCCGTGAAAAAGAAATCGAATATGCAGAAAAACACAATATCCCGTTGAAAATTACAAAAGAAACAAACTACTCCAAAGACAAAAACCTGTGGCATCTCTCACACGAAGGTCTGGATTTGGAAGACCCTGCCAACGAAGCACCCATTAACACTCCGGGATTTTTGGAACTCGGTGTTTCTCCTGAGATGGCACCAGACAAACCGACTGTTGTAACCATTCACTTTGAAAAAGGTGTACCTACTGCTGTAGATGGCAAGGAAATGGACAGTCTTTCGGTCATTGCCCTTTTGAACAAACTGGGCGGCGAAAACGGTTGTGGAATTCTGGACTTGGTAGAAAACCGTATGGTTGGTATGAAGAGTCGTGGCATTTACGAAACACCCGGCGGTACGATTCTGTATAACGCCCACGCAAAACTGGAAGAAATCACACTGGATAAAGAAACACAGCACTACAAACAGCAGATTGCACTGAAATTTGCCGATTTGGTATACGAAGGTAAATGGTACACACCTTTACGGAAAGCATTGAGTGCTTTTGTAGATTCTACACAGGAAACCGTAACCGGAGATGTCACATTGAAACTGTACAAAGGCAACATCATTCCCGTTTCCGTAACTTCTCCTTACACCCTGTATTCTGCAGATATGGCTACATTTGATGAAGACGACTGCTATGACCAAGCAGATGCTGCCGGTTTCATCAGCCTCTTTGGTCTGCCCATCAAGGTGCGTGCTTTGAACAATCAGGTAGTTACCGCAAAAGGTGGCAAACCTTTTCCTAGCGTGGAATAAAACAATATACACATACAAATGAAAAACATGGGGGAGTAAGCAGATTTCTGCTGCTCTCCTTTTTTTACATATCAACGAATTGATTAAAGGAGGAATTGCAAATGAAACATTTATTGAAACTTATGGACTGTAGTGCTGAAGAAATCAAATCCATACTGGACTTGGCAGACCAATTAAAATATGAAAGAAAACATCATATTCCCCACCGCCATCTGGAGGGAAAATCCATCGGATTGATTTTCCAGAAATCCTCTACCCGCACCAGAGTTTCTTTTGAAACAGGCATATACCAGTTAGGCGGACAGTCCCTTTTCCTTTCTTCCCGTGATTTACAGATTGACAGAGGCGAGCCTATACAAGATACAGCCAGAGTTCTTTCCTGCTATCTTGATGGCATCATCATTCGTACTTATGCACAAAAGGAAGCTGAAGATTTGGCAAAGTATGGTTCTATCCCCATCATCAACGGCTTAACCGATTTCTGTCATCCTTGCCAGACACTTACTGACCTCTTAACTATTCGGGGAAAATACGGAAGACTAAAAGGATTGAAAATGTGCTACATTGGGGACGGCAACAACACAGCAAACTCTCTTATTGTAGGGGGGCTAAAAATGGAAATGGAAGTTGCCATTGCCACACCAAAATCCTATGAACCGGTGAAAGAAATTTTGGACTTTGCAGCAGCCTATGACGGCTTTACCTTAACAAATGACCCCAAAGAAGCGGTCAAAGATGCAGATGTCGTGATTACAGATACTTGGGCATCTATGGGACAGGAAGAGGAAAAAGCGATTCGTGACAAAGCCTTTGCCGGCTATCGTTTGGATGATGCACTGATGGAAAATGCAAAAGACGGGGCAATGGTACTGCATTGTATGCCTGTATACCGTGGAAAAGAAATCACTGCAGAACTTTTTGAGGCTCACACCGATGAGATTTTTGAAGCAGCAGAAAACCGCCTTCATGTACAAAAGGCGGTTATGGTTACATTGATGAAATAAAGAAAAGGGTTGCTCTTTGTAAAGTTTAACTATATGAAATACGATAAACCTTTGCAAAAATCAATTGGGGCACTTCGCCATTTTTCTATTTTCCCTTGTCTTTTTACTGCCTTGCTTGGGAAAAATCTGCCCATAATACCAGAAACCACAGGCATAGAGATGTATCACCCGCTATTGGCGATATTCTTCTGTGAACATTCATTGGAAAGTTAATCCCAAAATTGTACCCATTGATACAGAATTGCTAACAGATTTTCATTGAAATTAAGTCAAAAAAACTGGCATAGGAAATACGCACTGTGCCAGCCAGACTGTCGAAAAAGTAGTTTTATCCCTTTTTGAACATGCAAAAGGGATTGGGAAAC
>JAHHTX010000058.1 GCA_020024255.1 Anaerotignum sp. | reverse complement strand
TCCGCAAAATGTCTCTTCTAGGTGTCAAAAAAATGACTAAGGTAAAGTCTCCGTTTTATTTAATCTTTTTGTAAGTAAACAAAGATAGTCAAATGGCATGAAATGTCTTAAAATACTCTGTCTACCTTTACAAAAATATATGTTTAGTTTGTGGATTCCATAAAGGAATCCCCTTTATGCTCCTACATTCTGCTGATTAATTTTTGTTATCTATGCGTTTTCAATAAGCTAAGCAGGGTGCAAGCACCCTGCTAAATACCATTTACAAAGCCATATTTGTTCTGGCTTACTGTACAATTTCTACAATAATCTTTTTATCTTCGTGAATAGCTGCGGCTTTTACTACGGTACGAATCGCCTTTGCAATCCGACCCTGCTTGCCAATGACTTTTCCCATATCATCTGGTGCAACTTTTAATTCCAAAATGCAGGCATTTTCACTTTCTTTTTCAGAAACAGACACCTGTTCTGGATAATCCACAAGATTTTTTGCGATTATTTCTAATAATTCTTTCATAGCAATGGCCTCCCGTTACGAATTATTCGCCGATAACGCCTGCTTTTTTCAACAGAGCCTTTGCAGTTTCGGAAGGCTGTGCACCTGTTGCCAGCCATTTCTGTGCTGCTTCTGTGTCTACCTTCAGTACAACGGGTTCTTTTGTAGGATCGTAGTAACCGATTTCTTCGATAGACTTACTGTTTCTGGATACTCTGGAATCTGCTACAACGATTCTATAAAAAGGAGCCTTTTTTGCACCCAGTCTTTTCAATCTGATTCTTACTGCCATGTTTTTCACCTCCTAAATATACTTGTTGAATTTATCGGAAAAAGGGAAATTTGCCCTTTTTACCTTTCTGCATATTCGTCATTTGCTTCATCATTTTTTTCATTTCTTCAAACTGTTTCAGCAAACGATTCACTTCGGCAATACTTCTGCCTGAACCAATGGCAATCCTTTTCTTTCTAGGTCCATTCAAAATAGAAGGATTGTTTCTTTCTTCTTTCGTCATGGATTGAATGATTGCCTCTGTCTTACTCATTTCTTTACCAGGATCTATGCCTTTCATGGCTTCGTCCAAATTAAATCTATTCATGCCTGGTATCATACCCATGAGGTCTTTCAACGGGCCCATTTTTTTCACCTGCTGCATCTGGGATAAGAAATCCTCCAATGTGAAATCATTGGACAGCATTTTTTTCTGCATTTCTGCGGCTTCCTGTTCATCAATGTTCTGCTGTACCTTATCAATGAGTGTCAGTACATCGCCCATGCCTAAAATACGGGAAGCCATACGGTCGGGATAGAAAGGTTCCAAATCTTCCATCTTTTCTCCCATACCAATATATTTAATGGGTTTATTGGTCACGCTTCTAACAGAAAGTGCAGCACCACCTCTGGCATCGCCGTCCAGCTTTGTCAGAATAATCCCATCAACCCCAAGTTGACAATCAAAGCTCTCTGCAACCGTTACGGCATCCTGCCCTGTCATCGCATCTACAACCAAGAGGATTTCCTGTGGTTTTACGGCTACTTTAATGTCCTGCAATTCTTGCATCAATTCTTCATTGATGTGCAGTCGCCCTGCCGTATCAATAAGAATTACATCATTTCGATTTTCTGCTGCATATTCCAATGCTTTTTTGGAGATTTCTACAGGACTTAACTGGTCGCCCATTTCAAATACGGGAATATTGTAATTTTTTCCCACAACCTGTAACTGTTTAATTGCCGCAGGACGATAGACGTCACAGGCTACCAAAAGGGGATTCTTGCCCTGCTTGCGAAGCTGACCTGCAAGTTTACCACTACTGGTTGTCTTCCCTGCCCCCTGCAAACCAACCATCATATATACAGTAGGCGGACGGTTTGCAAATGTCAAACGGCTCTGGGTTTCCCCCATAAGTGCAATAAGCTCCTCATTTACAATTTTAATGACCTGCTGACCAGGGTTCAGCCCTTCCAGAACTTCTGTGCCGACAGCACGTTCTGTTACAGTCTTGATAAAGCTTTTTACGATTTTAAAGTTTACATCGGCCTCCAAAAGTGCGATTTTGACTTCACGCATTGCCGTTTTTACATCGGCTTCCGTCAGCTTTCCTTTGCCTTTCAGCTGTTTGAATACTTCCTGTAACTTATTGGAAAGATTTTCAAATGCCATAACCGCTCTCCTTTCAGGATAATATCGCATCAGCGATTTCTTTCATCTTTTCTATGCGTGCTTTATCTGCTTCGGAAATGCAGGAAAACTCCAAGTCTTCCATGATATCCTTCATGATACGCACAGCTTGTTTCTGTTCTTGGAACCGCTTCAAAAGTCCCAGTTTTTCTTCGTAATCCGCCAGAATATGTTCTGTGCGTTTCAACTGATCTCGTACCGCCTGACGGCTGATGGACAATTCCTCTCCGATTTCAGAAAGAGAAAGGTCATCTTGGTAGTGCATTGCAAAAACCTGCTTTTGTTTTTCCGTCAAAAGCTCACCGTAAAAATCAAAGAGCAGCGTCAAATGCAGGATTTCATCCATATCCTCATCCTCCTGTAAAGCAAAAATACTTTACAACTACCTGAGTTATTGTAAAGCAAAAAAAGGCAGATGTCAAGTATTTTTCCTTTACACCTGCCTTTTTTTTGAAATTTATCTATTTTCTGAAAAAAATAATCTATTTTCTTCATTCTTACAGACAATTTGCACAATTTTTGACTAGCCGATTGGTCTATCTGCCGGATTGACATGTACCATACAGTGCTTTACCTCTGGAAAAGACACCTCAATTTGCCGATGCACCTGTTCTGCAATGGCATGGGCGTCGGTCAGTGTTAAATTTCCATCTGCTGCAATTTCCACATCTACATATGCTCTTGCACCGAATTGTCTGGATTGCAGGCTGTCAATGCGTATTACCCCTTCTTGCTCTGAAATGACTTCCCGAATCCGTTCTATGGTGTCCTCATCACAAGCTGTATCCATCATTTTATCAATGGCATCTTTAAAAATATCATAAGCCGCTTTTACAATGAAAACAGAAATTATGACACTGGCAACGGGGTCGCAGATCGGGTATCCCAATCTTGCTCCTGCAATCCCCACCAAGCTGCCAATGGAAGACAATGCATCGGAACGATGGTGCCAAGCATCTGCCATCAATGCACCGGAATTAACTTTTTTTGCTGCTAGTTTTGTATAATGATACATACCTTCTTTTACCAGAATAGAAAATATTGCTGCCACCAGTGGCAGTACACCCGGTACTTCCAACGTGGATTCTCCTATACCCAACATATAGCGAATCCCGGAAATGCCAATGGTTACACCAGTAATACAAAGCACCATGGCAAGGAGAATCGCCGCTACACATTCTATGCGTTCGTGTCCGTAAGGGTGATTCTGGTCTGAATCACGTTCCGACAACCGGTATCCCACCATGACAATGATCGTACTGAATACATCTGATGCGGAATGTACAGCATCGGAAATCATCGCACTGGAATGTCCTACAATACCGGCAATGACTTTTCCAACAGACAAAACAAGATTGACAATCATCGTGTTTACCGATGTATTCATCACAATTTTTTCTTTTTCTGAAACTTCTTTCTTTTTCATTTTATATACCCCCATAAATTTTTTTATGCGTTATCCTTTGCCCACTTCTTTCCCTGACGTAACACCAACTTTATTGCTCCATAAATGAGCAGGTATGTACCTATAAATTGATTACCGCAATATCTTTCTTTCGGATGTCGGTAATGTAACTTTCTGCCGTTTCACTTTCGTCTATGGTAATATATGTGCTGTTTTCCTTCCGTGTAAGTACACGTCGTTTTATAGGTTTTTCTCCATTACAATTCTGTCTGCTTCGGCAGATATCAAAGAATCTACCACCCATTGATAGCCGAAACCATATACTGTTTGATAAGTGATTGTATATACGATATCTGTAAAGGAGAAAACACGCAAAATATCGTGTACACCTTTTGGCTGTTTATTTTTGATATTTTGCTTTGAGGTACAAAATTGCCTCTGTATATCCTGCAAAACCTTTTCCCATAATGGTTTTTTCACATGCCATACCGGCATAAGAAATTTGCCTGAAATCCTCCCTTTGACTGACATCAGATAAATGCACCTCCACTGTAGGAAGATTAACCGCTTTTAAGGCATCTAAAATTGCCACACTGGTGTGGGTATATGCCGCAGGATTGATCACAATAGCATCTGTGTCGTTAAAATATGCCTGTTGTATTTGGTCTACCAACTCCCCTTCATGATTGGATTGTATAACTTCAACAGTAATTTGTTCTTTTTCGCAAAGGTCGAGAATTTCATCTGTTAAATCATCATACGTTTGTGTGCCATAAATATGCTTTTCGCGTATGCCCAGCATATTCAAATTTGGACCGTTCAATACCAATATCCGCATAAATTTACCTCCTTATGCCATTTCCAAATAACAACCAAGGAAGGAAAATTCCTTGGCAGACAATTCCATATCCTGTAAGAGAGAAAGTACCTCTTTAGAAAATACAGAAGCATCTAAATCACAATAAAAACGGGATAAACCGTCTTTCCCCGGAACAGGTCTGCTCTCCAGCTTGCATAGATTGATACTCTGACAGAAGATTTTACCCAGTACGTCATACAAAGAACCCAGAGTATGCGGTATGGAAAATCCCAGACTGATTTTATGCGCACCACGGTAAATTTCCATATGTTTTGCTATACAAATGAAACGCGTATAGTGGTTTTGGGTATTCTGCGCATCGTTTTGCGATATAGCTAGCTTTAAGCTCCTGACAATGTAGAGTTTATGGTGCGCTAGGAAATCATATATTGCAAAAACGGAATCAGAAAAGCTATTTTCAATGGGTAACACTCCATATTGACAAAGACCGCTTTCAACCGCGTGACATACATCTACAAAATGGTGGAAATACTTTATTTCAGACTGAGCAACCAGTTTTTCGCAGGCCCTCTCTTCATGAGAACCTGCTAATCTTTGACAGGCAACAACTGCTTTGCTTGGAAATTCCCAAACAGCATTTTTCACATTCTTCTGTATTTCACCGGTGAGTGGTGTTTCTTTTTCCATAAGTCTTGCCTGATAGTTTCTACTTAAATGAAACATATTTTGATAAAGGTTGTTGGCATATGGTGCAAAATCTGTTCCTGCCCGCTCTGCCACCTTTTGTAAAACATCATTTTCTCTTTTGGCATTCAGAACAGGCAAATGATTTTCTGCTTTTGCTTGACCAATTTTTGCAGCAACCTCCATACGCTGCACAAATAAATCTACCATTTTTGCATCTATCTCATCAATTTGCAATCGCAGTTTATTCAAGTCCATTGTGTATTCCTCCTCCAAACTGTAAGCAATACAAATCCAATATGGCTACTGCCAGTGCAGCTTCCACACAAGGTACGGCTCTTGGTACAATGCAAGGGTCATGCCGTCCTGTCACGTTCAGCTTTTCCACCCTTCCTTTTGACATAGAAATGGTATCCTGCTCCCTAGAAATAGAAGGGGTCGGTTTAAAAGCAACTCGTACCGTAAGAGGCATACCGCTTGAGATTCCCCCCAAACTGCCACCATGATGGTTCGTTTTTGTTTTCACCTGTCCTTTTACATTATAGTAAAACGCATCATTATTTTCCGAGCCAAATAAACGAGATACACCAAAGCCTTCTCCAAAATCCACCCCTTTTACCGCAGGAATGGCAAACAAAATGGAGGCAATCTTACTTTCCAGTCCATCAAAGAAAGGTTCACCAATGCCTACAGGCAGCCCAACCACTGCCGCTTCTACAATACCGCCTACCGAATCTTCTTTCATACGGGCAGCCTCGATAACATTTTGCATTCGTTTTCCTACGTCATCGGAAAAAACAGGAAATATTTTTTCCTTCACGACTTCCAGTTCTCTGGGGGAAACAGATACGGCATTGATGGGTGTATCCTTTTCTTCTTTTATGGAGAGAATATGTCCTCCAATGGAAATACCTCGTCTTTCCAATATTTGCATACAAACTGCACCTGCAAAGCAAAGGGGTGCTGTCAGCCGTCCTGAAAAATGACCGCCACCTCGATAATCCTGAAAACCACCATATTTGATTTCCGCCGTAAAATCTGCATGACCGGGTCTTGGCATTTCTTTCAGCTGTATATAATCTTTTGAACGAATATTCGTATTTTCAATGACGGCACAAAGGGGTACGCCGCAGGTTCTTCCTGCAAAAATTCCAGACAAAACATGGGGAATGTCGGCTTCTTTTCTAGGTGTGACATATTTATACTGACCAGGAGCCCGTCGTTTCATAAAGGTATAGACTTTTTTCATGTCGATTTCCTCTCCTGCCGGAAGTCCGTCAATGACAACACCAACTGCCTCAGAATGTGATTGCCCAAAAATAGAAATTTTCACTTTTTCCCCAAAGCTAGAGGACATCTGCACCACCTCCTAATCTGATAAAATCCGCAAAAAATCCAGGATAGGACTTTGCCACGCACTCTGCTCCCTCCACAATCACTCCTTGTTTCAACACAATACTTGCAATAGCTGCGGACATCGCAATGCGATGGTCGTGATAAGCATCTATCCACACATCTTCTTCCGAAACTTTCCGCTTTCCGCCATGAATCAAAAGATAATCTTTTCCTTCTTCTACAGAAATACCCAATCGTGTCAAGCAATCTGCCATCGCTGCCAGTCTGTCGCTTTCCTTGATGCGAAGTCTGCCTGCATTGTAAATGAGTGTATCTCCTTTTGCAGCTGCAGCCAAAACACTTAAAATGGGAACTAAATCCGGAATTTGTGCACCATCAATGTGGCATCCATGCAGATTACCGCCTTTTACCGTAACGGTATCTTCCACCACTTCTACAACTGCGCCAAATTGTTTTAATATATCCAAAATTGCTTTATCGCCTTGAGGAGAATCCATTTGCAGACCTGTGCAGGTCATTTCTCCGCAGACCGCTCCTGCACAAAGCCAAAATGCTGCATTGGACCAATCCCCTTCTGCCTGTACATATGCAGGCGTTTTATATTCTTGCCCACCTTTGACAAAATAACCACTTTCTGTTTTCGTAATTTCAATACCGAAAAGTGATAATGTGTGAAGCGTCATGGAAATATATCCCATTGATTCCCCTTTGGTTGTCAAAATAATTTCACTATCCGTATCCAATAATGGCAGTGCAAACAAAAGTCCTGTCACAAACTGAGAGCTGATATTTCCCGGCAGTTCATACCTTCCTCCCATCAGCTTTCCGCTCACTTCCAGAGGAAGATGTGTGCTATTCAAAGAACATCCGTGTTTTGCCATCAATTCTGTCAATGTGTCAATAGGGCGTTCTGGCAAACGCCCTTTTCCTTCTACCAGAATATTTTGTCCCAAAGCAGCAGCGACAGGCAAGAGAAAACGCAGTGTCGAACCGCTTTCTCTACAATCCAGTATTGCAACTCTTTTTGTTCCCGCTATAATAGGCGTAACATATGCGCCCTTTGGGGAGGATTCCACTTGGCTGCCTAGTGCCATTAGACAAGAGCCCGTAGCTTCGATATCTTCGGAATGTCCTTTCATTGCAATTTCTGTGGGCTTATCTGCCAGAGCTGCCGCCAAAAGCAGTCTGTGTACATTAGATTTTGAAGAAATGATATGCACACTTCCTTTGAGTTTTCCCTGCCTGATTTTAATATTCATATCTGTTTTCCTCCTGCTTTTTTGCCATTTCTGCCAATGCCTTTACTTCTGCCACAGAAATTTTCTCTATTCTGCAATGCCCAATTTTTTCGGGGAATACAAAACTGATGGTATTGCCGCTCCGTTTTTTATCATGCAGTGTAGCTTCTGCCAACTCTGCTGGTGAAAATTCCGTTTTGACAGGTAAACAATTCTGCAAAAGTGCCGTTCTTATCCGCTTTGCTGTACCACACTGTGCAATGCCCTTGGCTTCTGCTGCCTGTGCAATAAGGTGCAGACCTACGGCTACAGCATGACCGTGAGAAATTTGAAAATGACTTTTTTTCTCTATGGCATGTCCGAAAGTATGCCCTAAATTTAACAGTTTTCTGTTTCCTGTTTCAAATTCATCTTCCTCTACAATATCTCGTTTCATCGAAACACACTGCGTAATGATATTCTCCAAGTCTTTTGCAAAGTTTCCTGATGCCACTGTGTCAAAAAGGGCAGGATTTCCAATAATACCATATTTTAATGCTTCAGCAGTGCCGTCTGCAAAAATATCATATTCCAATGTGTGTAGTGTGTCTACATCACATAGCACAAACTGTGGCTGATGGAATGCACCCGCCAGATTTTTGCCTGCTTTCAAATCAACGGCAGTTTTTCCACCTACAGAGGAATCTATTGCTGCCAGAAATGTTGTGGGAATCTGTACATATCGAATGCCTCTTTGGTATACTGCTGCCGCAAAACCTGCGATATCTCCCACAACACCGCCACCCAGTGCAACCACAATATCTTGTCTTGTCATCTCCTGCTCTGCAAAAAATTCCAAAATATCAGATAACGTATGCATACATTTGTTGTTTTCTCCTGCCGGAAACGCAAAGATACAAACAGAAAAGCCTGCATTCTGCAAAGAATCTCTGACATCTTCTGCATATAGATTGAATACCGTTTTGTCCGTAATGATTGCAGCTTTACAGGGCGCAATTCGCTTTTTGATTTCTGTTCCTGCTTGTTTCAGTAACCCTCTGCCAATCAGTATATCATATTCTGTTGCAGTTTTTACCGTTACTTTTTGCATCTTTTCACCTCAATATAATTCAATATCATTGACTCCATTTAAGTCAAGACACTTTGCTTTGCCTTCTTTTCACAACATTATTCGTCGTTTGGTATTCTTTATTTTGATAGCACGGCTGCATATATGCAATCTTTTAATGGGTTTGTCATCCATCTTCCATTTTCAGTTTTTATGGACGTTGTATTTGCAGGCAAAAGGTCTTAACTGGAAAACCGCTTTTGCCACATCATCAAATTCTTCTGGTGTCAAAGACTGGGCTCCGTCACACAATGCACAGGTAGGATTGTTATGGACTTCAATCATCAAACCATCTGCCCCTGCTGCTGTTGCTGCCATTGCCATAGGTTTGACCATTTCAGAATGGCCTAAAGCGTGGCTGGGGTCAATGATCACTGGCAAATGGGACAGCTTTTTCAGAACAGGAATGCTGGAAAGGTCTAATGTATTTCTTGTTCTTGTTTCAAAGGTACGCACACCCCTTTCGCAAAGAATAACGTTTTCGTTGCCCCCTGACATGATGTATTCTGCACTCATCAGCCATTCGTCAATAGTATTGGCAAGACCTCTTTTTAAAAGGATAGGTTTGTTTATTTTGCCAAGTTCACGAAGGAGGTCAAAATTCTGCATATTTCTTGCCCCCACCTGAATTAAATCCACATCTTCAAACATTGGAAGATGGGAAATATTCATAATTTCAGACACAATAGGAAGTCCTGTTTGCTTTTTTGCCTCTTCCAAAAGTGCAATGCCTTCGCCTTTTAACCCTTGGAATGCGTAAGGCGAAGTACGGGGTTTGAATGCGCCGCCTCGCAGCAGTCCTGCACCGGATTTTTTCACACACTCCGCAACATAAGTAACTTGCTCTCTTGTTTCTACGGAACAAGGTCCTGCAATAATCTGGAAATTTCCTCCGCCAATTTTCACACCACTAATATCCACAACCAAATCCTTGTTATGGAATTTGCGACTTGCATTTTTAAATGGCTCCTGAATCCGTTTGACACTTTCGACAATATCGAAAGAGCTGACCAAGTCCATATCCACTTGTGTGGTATCTCCCACAAGACCGATAATGGTATGGGTTTGCCCAACAGAAACATGGGTTTCTATGCCTATGTGGTGAATCCATTCTTTTAATTTTTCTATCTGTTCAGCTTTCGCATTTTGCTTCAGTACAATAATCATATGTTTTCCTCCCAATTTCTGTCCAAAATATATTTTGAAATTTTTCGAATAAAATAAAGAAAGACCTCGCAGAGAATTTCGCTGCGAAGTCCATTTTATGCTTGAGCTTCCATAAAGAAAAAACAACTAAACCAACCGTCTTTTCTTACAGTAAAATTCAATTTGAATCTTTGAAAACACGGTAAAAATAAGCGTATGCAGTTGTAGCGGATATTCCAAAATGCTTTAACATAACTTCGCCAACCTTGCTTCTTTCGTTTGTTATTTCTCCAATACTAACACAAAGAAAAGGGAAAGTAAACCCTTCTTTTGCAAATTACATCGTTTTTGTGCAAATCTCAACATATATGTTTTAAATTGCCTTTTGTTTTTGCAAAATGCGTAGTTTCAAAAAATATTTATCATAAACACATACACGATATATGGTGAATGATAGGTCTATTCTATGGCTTTTGCATCGCCCCAAACGTGCTCCAAGCTGTAAAATTCCCGATCTTCCTTATTAAACAGGTGAATCAAAAGTTGACCAAAATCCAAAAGAATCCAAGTACCACTGCTGTATCCTTCGGAATGGTGCATTTTCATGCCTACTTGGAAGAGTTTCTGCTCCACTTCGTCTGCCATGGCACGCAAATGGTTTACATTGTTCCCACTGGCAATGACAAAACAGTCGGCAATATTGGAAAGTCCTCTCAAATCCAATATTTGAATGTCCTGTCCCAGTTTATCCTCAAGAGCTGCCTGTGCAACTTTTGCTGCTTCAATTGCTTCGATCATAGATGTTATTCCTCACTTTCTCATTTTCTCTTATAGTATTCCAGAGCCTCTAAAGATAAGGGATGCAAAAGTCTTCCCCTTTCTTCTACAAAGGCAATGGTTTGTTCCAAAATACATTTCATTGCCATATCCAGATCAATATATGCAAGACGCCTTGCTTCCTCCAGTCCATCAAATTTTTCCCGATTGGGTTCAATGTAGTCTGCAATAAAGATAATTTTTTCCAGAAGAGTCATATTGGCACGTCCCGTTGTATGATACCGAATCGCATTCAAAATTTCTTTATCTTCTACTAGATATTCCCTTTTTGCAACTTCAGCTCCCAAAAAAGGATGGATTAAGTCTGTCTGTTTTTCCATAATTTCATCTAAGGGAACTTTATACTCCTTGCAGAACCGCAGACGCATTTCCACAGGATAATCTTTTGCACAATCATGAAGCAGTCCTGCAACCTTTGCTTTTTGCTGATCTGCTCTTGTTCCATAAATTTCAGCCAAACGAACTGCTTCTTCCGAAACACCCATCGTATGAATATAACGTTTTACAGATAAAGCCGATTGGAGTTTTTCCTGCATAGTTTCCAAAGACAGCATAAATTTCACCTCATCTTTTTCATAATCCTGGTACAAGCCAAATTTATGGATATAATCTTCTACTTCCTGAGGAAGAAGATACTGAATGGGCATACCTTTGCTTGCTCTCTCCCGAATATCGGAAGAAGAGATAGCAAGTGCCGGTACTTCCATATAATGAATTCTGCTGCTATATTTCCCTCGAATTTCTCCGATTTCCTCAAACAATCGGTTTTTTTGATACCCGGGTCTGGTGACTGCCACAAAATCGCACAATGACAACAGTCGTTCAGGCTCTTTCCAATTCATAATCTGATGAATCGCATCTGCCCCTGTAATAAAGTACAGGCGTACATCGGGACGGCACATTCTTTTTAGCTGTTCTATCGTATCAATGGTATATGTCGTTCCCGGTCTGTCGATTTCAATACGAGAAACCTCAAAATTTTCATTTCGCATAGTCGCAAGTACAGTCATCAAATAGCGATGTTCATTATGCGTAACGTGTTTGTTCGTCTTGTGAGCAGGTCTGCCTGTTGGAATAAAAACAACTTTATCCACCTGAAATCGATGTCTAACTGCCTCAGCCGTAACCAAGTGCCCATAATGTATGGGGTCAAATGTTCCGCCCATAATGGCAATGCTCTTACAATTTTTAAAATTTGTTATTTCACTTCGCATAAAACCATTCCTTTCAGAGTCTGGTTATTTTTTTGCTACAGGCAGCTCAATAACAGGCTTTGTTTTGGAACGGCGGAATAATACAAATTTATTGCCAATAACCTGTACAATTTCTGCCCCTGTTCTGCCTGCCAAAATTTCCGCAGCTTCCCTTGCTCCCAGCATATTGTTGTCCAAAACACTGATTTTTACCAATTCTCTTGCTTCCAGTGCGGCATGTACTGTGTCACGTAGTTCTGGAGTCACGCCGTTTTTTCCTACCTGAAAAATTGCATCTGTGTTATTTGCCATAGCACGCAAAAAAGCTCTCTGTTTGCTTGTTAACATATATTTCCTCCATTTTTCTTTTCGTATATAATCTTAAACATCATAGCACAGAACCTTTTTCTTTGCAACAAAACCGCATAAAAACTGTCTTTTCCGTTTGTTTTCAAAGAAATATAACGAAAACAGCCTAATAGAAAATGATGTACAGCCGATATAATAATAGAGATGGATTTTTAATGTACAATGGAACAATGCTATATAAAGGACGTGAGTATATGGGTATTTCGATGATAGGTTCAATTAGTGCATACTTAAAAACAGCAGAACTGAAACAGGGTTGGCAGTTTAGACAGCAAAATGGCTATGAAAAAGGGAATATGACTGTTGAAGATTGGATGAAAAAGCAGCAGGAAAAAATTGGTTTCCGTCCGCCTGAACCGCAAAATCATACAATGACAAACATTGAACATAAAGTACGGGCAGGAAAATCCCTTACACCTAAAGAACGGAAATATTTGCAAGAGCATAATCCTGATCTGTTAAAAATGGCAGACGAAAATGAAGCTGCAAAGAGAAACTTTGAAAAAGAATTAAAGGAATGTCGTACAAAAGAAGATGTACAACGGTTACGCATGAAATATATCAATGTTTCTATGACAAAACTGAATGCAGTTGTCAATAACCCCAATATTCCTGAAAATAAAAAACTGGAAATTGCCATGCAGGAAAACGCAAAAGTTATGGC
>JAHHTX010000057.1 GCA_020024255.1 Anaerotignum sp. | reverse complement strand
GCCGGTGAAATAAGGCAATGAAAAAGCCCCCGAGAAGGGGGCAGCCAGTAATAAAAGTGTGATTGCCAGACCATTCGATGCACTCTTTAGAGTGCTACCACAGGAGAAAGACCCTTATAGGGTCTGGTCAAACCACCCGTTTAACGGGTGGTTTTGATTTCCATTTAGAGAAGTGGTCTTTGGCTATGCCCCTTTTATCATTGCCAAACCTTCCTCCCACATTTTCTTCCCTATATTTTTTTCCATTTCATACTGATTAAATCATGCTCATGAATGGTTTTTACAAGGCGGCTGCCAAAGTCCTCTGCCATAATATCCGAAGCGTCCAAAAGCATTAGGCCCAGTTCCTGTGCCCGTTTATATGTACCGCTGTCCTGAGATTTTGCCTTGCTGAATGTGACCATAACCCCTTTGGAAAACCAGCCGCCTACTCGTTTTTTGACAATAAGCAGTTCGTTTAGTGCCGCTGTATCGGCTTCCCGCAGTTTACAGGAAATAAAAACAGGCATGGAATCGTCCATAAGAATCACATCAATTTCATTTCCCGCAACGGAAACACCATCATAAGCGTTCCAGTCAATCATTGTACCAAGCTGTACATCTTCAAAAACACCGGACTGTTGTGCCGCAATATAAACATATAATTCCAGCCATACACCGTAATTTGTGCAATACTGTCTGTCATTTATGGAGCAATAGGAAAAATGCAGCCGTTCCCCGTCCATAACAAGGTTTTTGAGAAAGCCGAGCCGCTGAAATTCCTTCAAGATTTCCTTGTCAGGACATATCTTTTTGCCGTTTTTCATGTAAATCTGTTGTTTGCTTTCCATAAAGACTTCGTTGGGCAGATACCTTGCTGCTACGGTTTGCAGATAGCTGCAAGTGTTTTTCCATTCCTGCAAATGAGAAAACAAGTATCGTGCCATCTTTTGAATGGAAGTATAGCGGTCGCTTTCCGGTGGATTGTGGGATTCCCCAATAAAGCAAGCTCCTTTTGCATGGATAAAGTCGGCAAGAGATAATGTTTCCGTTTTGGCAATGACCTCGTTTGTGACAAGATTGGTAATACAGTCATGGACTAAGTCTGTATGAATGACGTGAATCCCTTTTTCACAGCCTGCCCGATATCCTGCCAGTATCATCAGTTCGCTGCCGCCGGTTACTTCCAGATATCCTTCTCCGATAATGCGGTCAATCACCTGACAGGTTTGGCTATATATTTTTTCCATAGAAGATGCATTCACAGGGTACTGCTCCATAACCAAATGCGGCATATGGGGACGAAAACAGGCGGCAAGAGAGCGGAATGGGGTCATATCCCGTATGCCGCTGTCATAAAGGTATATGATTTTGTCGGGACGCAGGGTTAAGGGTGCAACGATGTTTTTCAATATATCCTTGTCATAATATAATATGAGTGTGCGCATGGGTATTCCCCCCTTGTGTTATTCCTCCACAATGGTTTCTTCTTCAAAGGTAATGGTTTCTTCTTCCTCGTCCTTTTTTCCTCTGTTGCCAAAAATAGCACCGAAATTCAGCTTGTTGACAACACCCGGTGCCATATCAATGAGTTTGCTGACAGCGTCCTGATTTTTGATATTGATTAGCTGTACACTGCCATTTTGTATGGCAAGAACTGCGGAAGGGGTGATTTTTGCCCCCATGCCACCACTGGTTCCCCCGTTTTCCTTGCCCCCAAGTCCAACACCTACACCCACTTCGATGAGGGGCAGAAGGGTTAAATCTCCGAGGACAATGGCGTCCCCCACAACGGTTTTTGTGGAAACCAAATCATCTACTTTTTCAAATAATGTATTTAATGAAGCATCAAATTCCTTCGCCATGATTTTCTCTCCTTTTTTTCAAAAATGTATGGATAAGCGGACGAACGGGCTTTGCAAGGGCAAGCCGCAGTGCAAAAAAAGCCAATTGCCCCATGACAATTTTTCCCTGTGCTGCTGTTTCCAGTTCACAGGTGCGTTCTGCAAAATTGCCCTGTATTTGCAAATGTTCTCCGTATTTCCCTTTGAGTATGCCAAATATTGCCAAAAGATAGCCTGTTGTTTTGGGATTTCCTGTGCCAAGTATGCCTTTTATGCACAACTTTCTTGGCAGGGCTCCTTTTGTGACAGAACGGAGAAATCGCCATACTGCCTTTAGGATTTCCCGTTTCTGCTCTATTTTTGTATACTGCACCCAAATTTTTTTGAGGGCAGAAAACTTTCCGCTTATTTTCTCTTTTTTTTCTTTCGTTTTTCTTTTGAAACTCTTTTTTTTGGCAGAAGCTGCCTTGGGATTTGTGTCGGTAAAGGAGGTATCCACTTTGCCACCCCAAAAAGGATTTTCAAGAGGTGGTTCTTCCTCGATGTCAGATAGCTTTACCCTGCGGATACCCTTTGGCTTTTCGGGTGTTTCCGCCGCTTTGTGTTCTGCCTGTGTTTCTGCTGTTGTTTCTTTTTCCGCAGAAGGCTGCTTTTCTGCCGGTTCATCTTTCGGTGTTTCTTCTGTTTCTTTTCTGGGTACTGCTGATGTTGTGACGGGTGTTTCCTGTTTTTCCCTGCTGTAAAGGATGTCTTTGCTTACTTTTTGTGCAGGGACTTTTCTTTTTTTCCTTTTCTTTTTTTTCTTTTTTTTGCCCAAGGGCTGACCAAAGAGCCGTATTTCCGTTTTCATTTCTTCCGCAGCCGGTTTTTCTCCCTTTACTTTCAGTATGCCAAAGAGCCAGCTTACAGAAAAGCTACCCGCTAAATTTTTGCGGTATACCCCTTGCAGGCGGTAGCGGATAGGAGAAAACAAAACCAGAAAAAAAGCTGCAAGAACCAACAGAACGATACTGAGAATCAGTATGCCCAGACATTTTAACATGAAAAGTAATCCTGCAAGCAAGCAGCTTTCACTCCTTTCTCTTTCTTTTTTGTAAATACATATGTATCAAAAGCAAAGCCAGAAGAGCAGCAGCCAGAAAACTGCCGCCAATCCAAAAGGCGGTGTCGGAGAAAAAGCTTTCCGGCACAATATTGATGAGGCGATCTGTGCGATAATTCAAAATCCAGTCATCATTGTCAAAAAACAGCAGATGGAAGTTAATGAAGTATTTGGAAAAATTGGTGGTCATCAGTCCCAAAAATCCGCCGCCGCAAAGCAGTCCCAACAGAATCCCTACACGCAGAGAGGAAAGGAACAACGTGATTTGTTTTTGATACAGAAATAGCAAAAGGGATATGCTTGCTGCCAAAAGACAGATTCTTCTAAGGGTTCTGCCACCATTGAACAAGTCTTTTACATCTTTCATGTGGCGGATTTCCTTTTCATTGAAGAAGGGAACATTTTCCTTTCCGTCTATGGTTGTTTCAATTTGCAGGTCACTTTCCGTATCAAAAAGATATGCCATCATATGGTCTGTGACCAAAAGAAGGTCATCCATCTCCATCTGTACATCTTCTGTAACATGATGCTTTGCATATTGTTTTCTGAAATATTCGTTGCTGCTTACCCGCCATTGCACACAGCTGAGGAGCAGGGCAATCAGCAATAGCCATGCCGTCAAAATCCCCAATGTCCAAAGAACAGCTCGTTTCATGAAGATACACCTTCTTTCTGTTTGGTAAACCAGAAGGCAGGATTGGTCAGGTCTTTGCCTGCCTTTGCCACGTCTTCTGCCATATAGGCAAGGAGAGTATAGGCTTCTCTTCTGCCCATGGCAACACCAAGAAGTATCTTTTTCCGGTTTTCATATTTTTTGGTCAATAATTCTGTGGAGGAGAGAATTTCCATGCGGTTTCTGTCGCAGAACAGCACAATACAGTACAGGCGAAATACAGGAATACCACGCTTTAGACTGTATATCACGGTGCCAAGATTTTCTACGCTTTCTCCAACATAGAGTTCTTCTAAAAAGTCCACTTTCCCACCTCGTTTCCTTCTTTAATCCAGTATGCCACATTTTTCTGAAATCACACAGAAAAAACGTATTCTTTGCTTAGTATAGCAGAAATTGCGGAAAATGGAAATAAAAGAGCAGGGAAAAATCGAGTGATACCCTACTTTTATCTGTGTTTATCTGTAGTGGGGGATATTCTTTGTATTTTTTGCCTGTGACACAACAGTGTGTCGTTTTTGGGTTGTTTCTTGGGGAAAACGGCAATGAAAATGCACAAAAAGAAGGTTTTGAGTTGTGTGACAGAAAATTCTGATAAAATCGGTTTACCTGCGGGAAGTTTAGTGATAGAATATTTCTATAAGTATTGGGTTTCGTAGAAACCAGATGGATACAAGGAAAGGATGAAAAGATGATGATAAAAGTTAACGCAGTTGGTGACAAATGCCCCATTCCCGTAGTTAAGGCGAAAAAAGCAATGCAGGAAGCAAACGGAGCAGGTACTGTTGAAGTGTCTGTGGACAATGAGATTGCGGTACAAAATGTCACAAAAATGGCAACAAGTGCAGGCGCAACAGTATCTTCTGAAAAAACAGCAGATAATATATATAAGGTACAAATTCATCTGAGCAGTAAGGATAAAACTTCCCCGATGCAGGAAGAAAAGCCACACATACAAGGGGGAAATACGGTTGTGGTAATTTCCTCCGACCGCATGGGAAACGGCAATGATGAACTGGGAAAGGTCTTGATTAAAGGCTTTATTTTTGCCGTGACACAGCTGGACGAACTGCCAAAGACAATGCTGTTTTATAACGGTGGTGCCATGTTGACCGCAGAAGGTTCGGATTCTTTGGAGGACTTGCAGTATCTGGAAGAACAGGGTGTGGAAATTTTGACTTGCGGCACTTGCCTGAATTATTATGGATTGACAGACAAATTACAGGTGGGCAGCGTAACCAATATGTATACCATTGTAGAAAAAATGGCAGATGCAGATAAATTGTTACAGCCCTAATGCAGAACGCCAATGTCATACCTATACACATGTAATGGCGGACGAATTTAGTAATCTGGAGAGAAAAGGAGAACATCACATATGCGTTATGATATCAAGTTGACACAGATGACAAAAACTGCCGGTTGAGCAGCAAAAATAGGTCCTAAGACCCTTGCTCAAGTTTTGGGTAAGTTGCCAAAATTTCAAGACGACCGTCTGCTTGTGGGAATTGAAACATCAGATGATGCGGCGGTATATCAAATAACAGACGAGATTGCCATGATTCAGACAGTGGATTTCTTTACGCCTGTTGTAGATGACCCCTATACTTTTGGGCAGATTGCCGCTGCCAATTCCTTAAGTGATATTTATGCCATGGGAGGAGAGCCGAAGGTTGCCTTAAACATTGTAGGCTTTCCCAACTGCTTAGACCCGGAAATATTGGGGGATATTTTGGCAGGTGGTGCAGATAAGGTGAAAGAAGCCGGTGCGGTTTTGGTGGGCGGACATTCTGTACAGGACGACGAACCGAAATATGGACTTTGCGTTTCCGGTTTTGTGCATCCCAAGAAAATATTTAAAAACCACGGCAGTAAGCCGGGAGATGTTTTGATTTTGACCAAGCAAATTGGAAGCGGCATTGTGAACACTGCGGTAAAGGCAGAAATGGCATCGAAAGAAGCGGTGGAAGAAGCAGTGAAAGTGATGTCGTCCCTGAACAAGAAGGGAAAAGAGGTCATAGAGAAATATCCCGTGACAGCCTGCACAGATATTACCGGTTTTGGTTTGCTGGGGCATTGCGTGGAGATGGCATCGGCAAGCGATGTAACATTTTCCCTTCATGTGGATCAGATTGCCTATCTGCAAGGTGCTATGGAATATGCCAAAATGGGTTTGGTGCCGGCAGGGGCATATCAAAACAGAGAATATTCCGGAACACAAGTGGATATGGAAGGCGTAGAAGAACATTATATTGACCTGCTGTATGACCCACAGACCTCCGGTGGTCTTTTGGTCAGCGTTCCGCCGGAATATGCGGACGAGATGTTGGAAGAATTTAAAAGAAAGCACATGGATACAACAGTATCTGTCATTGGCACAGTAGAGGAAAAAGGCGATAAACTCATTCGCCTGTATCAGGAGAACAGATAAATGGATAAAAATATGTTATACCGCAGTATTCCGAAGGTAGATTTACTGCTGGAAGACGGTACAATAAAACAGATGATTGCGATTTATGGCAGGGAAATGATTATAGAAGCCATACGGGTGGAAACAGATGCACTGCGTAAATACATTGGACAATGTACATCAGAGGAGGCAGCAATGGAGGAAATTGCCCTTCTGCCAAAGAGAATTGAACAGCAGGCAGAAAAACTGCTTCAGCCCAATATGAAAAAAGTGATCAATGCCACAGGAACCATACTGCATACGAATTTGGGACGTGCACCCATCAGTGCAAATCATATGCAGCATATTGCCGAAATTGCTACGGGATATTCCAACTTGGAGTATCATTTGGCAAAGGGAAAGCGTGGAGAGAGATATGCGCATTTTGAAGAGCTGCTTTGCAAAGTGACAGGGGCAGAGGCTGCCATTGCCGTCAACAACAATGCGGCAGCGGTTATGCTGATTTTGAGTACAATGGCAAAGGCAGGCGAAGTGCTGGTATCCAGAGGAGAACTTGTTGAAATTGGCGGAAAATTTCGTATTCCCGACGTTATGGAACAAAGTGGTGCATCGCTTGTGGAAGTGGGCACAACCAATAAAACCCATTATGCCGATTATGAAAAGGCAATTACAGAAGAAACAACGGCGTTATTGAAAGTGCATACAAGCAATTACAGGATTGTGGGATTTACAGAAACAGTTCCCATTGCACAGCTTGTGGAACTGGGAGAAAAGTATGAAATTCCGGTTATTGAGGACTTGGGCAGTGGTGTGCTGATTGATTTAAGCAAATATGGCATTACTTATGAGCCTACAGTGCAGGAATCTGTAGCAAGTGGTGCAGATGTGGTGTGTTTCAGCGGAGATAAGCTCTTGGGTGGACCACAGGCAGGCTTGATTGTGGGTAAGAAGAAGTATATTGACCGCATGAAACAGAATCAGCTGATGCGTGCCCTCAGAATTGATAAATTTACGGCATCAGCACTGGAGGTTGTGTTGAAAGAATATCTTTCTGAGGAAAGAGCCGTTAAAAATATTCCTGTATTGCAAATGATGACAAAGCCTCTTGCGGAGATTACAAAAGAAGCACGTCGGCTGAAACAGATGCTTTCCAAATTGAAATTGGACGCAGAAATCAGGTTGGAACCATGTCAGTCACAGATTGGCGGGGGTTCTTTGCCTTTGGAGTGCATTGAGAGTATGGCTGTAACCATAAAGCCACTGCACATGACCACATCAGAACTGGAAGAAAGTATGCGTCTTCTTCCTGTTCCTGTTGTGGCAAGGGTCATTCATGACAGAATATTTCTGGATGTGCGTACCATTGGAACAGAAAACTTCGGATACTTGAAACAGTTACAGAATATAGAAAGGCTGACAACGGCATGATGAAAAACATTATTATTGGAACAGCCGGTCATATAGACCATGGGAAAACAACATTGATTAAGGCTTTGACTGGAAGAAATACAGACCGGTGGCTGGAAGAACAAAAAAGAGGCATTACCATTGACCTTGGCTTTACCTATTTTGATTTGAAAAACGGAGATCGTGTAGGGATGATTGACGTACCCGGACATGAGCGTTTTATCAATAACATGGTGGCAGGTGTTGTTGGTATGGACCTTGTAATGCTTGTCATTGCCGCAGACGAAGGCATTATGCCCCAGACGCGGGAACATATGGATATTTTGGGACAGCTGGGTATTGAAAAGAGCATTATTGTACTAAATAAATGCGATTTGGTTGACCCTGATTGGCTTGAACTGATGGAAGAGGAAATCAAAGAGGAGTTGGAAGGGACTTTTCTGGAACACGCACCCATTGTGGAAGTGTCTGCCGTAACCGGACAGGGAATTCCGCAATTAAAGGAAGTTATAGAGAAATTGACAGAGGAAGAGGTGGTGGAAAAGGATATCCATACCATTCCCAGACTTCCCATTGACCGTGTATTTACACTGTCTGGATTTGGTACCATTGTCACAGGGACATTGTTGGCAGGAACCATCAGTAAAGATGACAGCTTGCAGATGTACCCCGTGGAAAAGGAATGTAAGATTAGAAATATTCAGGTACATGGAGAAAATGTAGACAGATGCTATGCAGGGCAGCGAGTGGCAATCAATCTGTCCAATGTGAAAAAAAGCGAAATCCAAAGAGGCTGTGTGCTTGCTGCGCCCAATAATATGAAAAATACCACGCTCTTAGATGTCAAATTGAATGTACTGCCAACATCAAACCGTGTGTTGCAAAATCAGGCAAGACTGCACTTCTTTACGGGAACAAGTGAAATTCTTTGCAGGGCGGTTTTGCTAGACAAAGAAGAAATTGCAGCAGGAGAAAGTGGCTTTGTGCAGCTGCGTTTGGAGGAAGAAATTGCTCTGCGTAGAGGAGATCGGTTTGTGGTACGTTTTTATTCCCCCATGGAAACCATCGGTGGTGGTGTTGTATTAGAACCCAATCCAAAGAAAAAGAAACGCTTTGATGCTGCAGCTATTGAAGAACTCAAACGGAAAGAATCCGGTTCTTCGGAAGATGTCATTGAACTGCACATCAAATCTCATGGCGAAACCATGATTACCTTAAACGAGTTGGCAAAGTTGACGGCACTTTCTATGGACGAAGTGGTGGAAGACGTGAACTCTCTCCATGCACAGGGCATAGTAAAGATATTCCCCATGAAAAAAGATACTTATGTGTGGCACACTGCCCATGAACAGGAGATTCGGCATACCCTCTTGGAAGCTATCGGAAAGTATCATGAAAAATACCCCTATCGTTTGGGCATTCAAAAAGCAGAAATCCATACAACTTATCTGAAGAAAATCAAAAAGAATGTATTCGATATGTATATGGAAATGCTGCTGGAAGAAGGTGTGCTGCGAAGAGATCAGGAGTTTTTATGTCTGCCGGATTTTGCAGTGCCAAAAGACGCAGTCTATGAAAAGGTATATCATATTGTACAAAAGGAACTCCGCAATGCAAAATTTGATTTTATCAGATTTTCCGAGATTTCCTTTGGGCAGATAGACAAGCAGATTGTGGAAGACCTTTTGCAGCTTTTTATGGGAGAAGAAATAGTCGTGAAAATTGCAGAAGATATATACACATTGAAAGACATCATTGATGAGGCAAAAGAAGTGATACAAAATCGCTTGCAGGAGAATCCTTTGATTACCATTGCAGAAGTCCGTGACTTGCTTGGCACAAGCAGAAAAAGTGCAAAGCCGATTTTGGAATATATGGACAGCATAAAAGTGACAAAGAAAAATGGGACAGAAAGCGAAAGGGTAGCATATATATGAACTTAAAGCAGTTGGAAGCATTTGTGTGTGTGGCAGACAAGAAAAGTTTTTCTAAGGCTGCAAAAGCGTTATTTTTGACACAACCTACTGTAAGTGCACATATTGCAGGATTGGAAAAAGAATTGCACGTCAGACTGTTTGTCCGTACCACAAAGGAAGTGAGATTATCGGAAGAAGGAAAGCTGCTGTATGATTCTGCAAAACAAATGGTCGAACTGGAAGAGGAAATTTTTCGGATATTTCAGGAGAATAAGAAGGTGGAGAAACACTGTATTACCATTGCAGCATCTTCTGTACCGGCACAATATCTGCTTCCGAAAATTTTGGTACGGTATAATGAAAAATATCCAAGCGAGCATTTTAAGGTCATTGAAACAGACAGTGCCGATGTTGTGCAGGAAATTCTGAATCATACCGTAGATATTGGATTTACCGGAACGGTATTGGAAAAAAAGAATTGCAGGTATATTCCTTTTTATCAAGACCAACTGGTGGTGATTACACCCAATAACGAAAAGTTTAGAAAATTGCAGGAAACAGCGAAAGATATGGTGTGGCTTTTGCAGGAATCCATCATTATGCGAGAGGAAGGCTCGGGCACACGAATGGAAGCGGAAAAACAGCTGCAAAAACACGGTATACCGGTTGGAGAGCTTCATGTCATTGCCAGCATGGAGAACCAAGAGGCAATCAAAACATCAGTGTGCAGTGGCATGGGCGTATCCATTATTTCCAGATTGGCAGCAGAGGAGAAAATTGCCAGTGGGGAAATGCTTGGTTTTCCTTTTGCAGGAAAAGGCGGTATCCGAAACATTAACATGGTTTACAATAAAGATTTGTGTTTATCTGCACATATGGAAAAATTTGTGGAAATGGTCAGGGAAATATATAAACAGGCAGAACATGCCCATAGAAAGCGGGGATAATCATGATTTATATGGATAATGCTGCAACAACAATGCGGAAGCCGCCTGAGGTAGCAGAGGCAGTTGCTAAGGCAATGAATGCAATGGGAAATGCAGGAAGAGGAACCAATGATGCGTCTTTGAATGCGGCAAGGCTGATTTATGATACCAGAGAGAAATTGGCAGATTTTTTTGGTGCAGAAGACCCAAAACAGATTGTCTTTACCAGTAATTCCACAGAATCTTTGAATACAGCCATTAAAGGGGTATTGGAGCCGGGCGATCATGTGGTGACAACCATGTTGGAGCATAATTCTGTACTTCGTCCTTTGTATGAAATGGAAGAAAAAGGGGTTTCTCTGACTTTTGTGCAGAGCGATAAGAAGGGCAATATTTCTTATACAGAAATGGAAGAAGCTATCCAAGAAAATACAAAGGCAATTATTTGTACGCATGCCTCCAATCTTACCGGAAATAAAATTGATTTGCAACGGGTAGGCGAAATGGCAAAGCGTCATCATGTTCTGTTTATTGTAGATGCCTCCCAAACGGCAGGTGTTTATCCCATTCATGTGCAGGAAATGCAGATTGATATTTTATGTTTTACGGGACACAAAGCATTACTTGGCCCACAAGGGACGGGCGGAATGTATGTGAGAAAAGGTTTGCAGGTAACACCGCTGAAATCGGGGGGGAGTGGTGTACAGACTTACAGCAAAAAGCACCCCACAGACATGCCAATCGCTTTGGAAGCAGGAACATTAAACGGACATGGCATTGCAGGGTTAAATGCCTCTATGTCTTATTTGCAAAAAGTTGGCATAGACCAAATCAGGGAACAGGAACTTTCCTATATGTGGCAGTTTTATGATGGGGTGAAGGATATTCCCGGTGTGCAAATATACGGAGATTTTGAAACAAAGGAACGTTGCCCCATTGTCACTTTGAATATCGGGGAATATGATTCCGCAGAAGTGAGTGACGAACTGCTTGAAACATATGGAATCTGCACAAGACCGGGAGCCCATTGTGCACCGTTGATGCATAAGGCACTGGGGACAGTGGAACAAGGTGCGGTTCGCTTTAGCTTTTCCCATTACAACACAAAAGAGGAAGTGGAAACAGCAATAGAAGCCATTAAAAAATTAGCAGAGGAAGAATAGGTTGATGAGGAAAAAAGAATTGAAGCTGGTTGCGACATTTCCCACAACGGCAGATGCCATTGCCATGGAAAAATACTGCAAGATGTCTGGCGTGTCAGGAAGGCTGATTCCTGTGCCGAGAAGTATATCTGCCGGATGCGGTATGGCATGGTGTACTGACATTGTGGAACGGGAGCACATAGAAAATGTTGCAGAACAGCATGGCATAAAAGAAGAAATCCATGAGTGTATGGTATAGTGTATATAAAAAAAGCGGATTCAAAAGAATCCGCTTTTATTGTTAGTATTATCACATAGATTTGGCAATAAATCTCACAGGAATTAACCAACCTGGAAACCGTATTTCAGAGGGTCTGTTCCATCGATTAAGTATGTACCAACACCTGTCAGATAGCAGCTGCCTGTAATCATAGGAACAACAGCATCAAAATCGCCAACTTTTGTGGTTTCTTTGATTACGCCTTTAAACAGGGAACCGATGAAGCTTTCGTAAATGAATTCTTCGCCAACACCGATTTCGCCCCAATGATGCAGTGTAGCAAGTTTTGCACTTGTACCTGTTCCGCAAGGAGAACGGTCAGCCATAGCATCACCGAAAATAACAACGTTTCTCATTGTTGCTTTGTCAGGGTTTGGTGTAGGGCCATAGAATTCAACAAGGTCTACTGTGTCAATGTCCAGTAAAGGATGTTTTACAGGAATTTCTTTGTTGATTACATCTAACAGTTTCATGCCTAGGTCGGTGTATGCGGGAACGGATTTTGGATTGATTTCGCCAAGATCCAGCTTTGTTGTATCAACCAGTGCAAAGAAGCTGCCACCAAAGGAAATGGTGAAAGGAATGTCTTTGCCATCAATATTAACGGAAAGATTTTCTTTATAAACAAAAGAAGGAACATTTGTCAATGTAACGTTTTCTACTTTTCCGTCTTTTACAATTGCTGTTGTGCGGATAAGACCAGCAGGTGCTTCCAGAACAACTTCGTTTTCGCCTTCGTGGGATTCAACCAGACCGGCTTCGATTGCAACAGTTACCGCACCGATTGTGCAGTGACCACACATGTTCAGGTATCCGCCTGTATCCATGAACATTACGCCAAAGTCAGCTTCTTTGTCAACAGGTTCGCAAAGAAAAGCGCCGAACATATCATGGTGACCTCTGGGTTCGAACATCAATGCAGTACGAACATGGTCATAGTTGTGTTCCATCCATTTTTTCTTTTCGATCATTGTTTTACCTTCAGGTTCAGGGAAACCGCCGATAACCACTCTGCAAAATTCCCCTACGGTGTGTGCATCCACTACCTGAAGTTGTGCTTCAAAACGATCAAAATTTACGTTAGCCTGCAATTTCATAATTATGCAACCTTCTTTCTTAATCATTTTTTGATACTTGCTCTGAATTCACATATTTGAATTGTGATTTAGCTCAATCATTTAGAATAAGACACACGCATTTGCCACAGCCACATCATTATCTCCTGTTATTTCTTATGGATTTATTCATAGAAAAAATCAATAAGAGCCTATGAAATTTATTTAAGATAGTAAGATGAATGGGAAGCATTTTTGTGCGTACATAATCCCTATTTTGTATATACCTATGCAAAACATTGTTAAAAAACACAACAGGTAATGACAAAAAACTAACAAGTGGGATTGTATCCCAAATCACAATCCAGCATATATTTTTATTATGTATCAGGACAGGTAAAATGTCAATGGT
>JAHHTX010000056.1 GCA_020024255.1 Anaerotignum sp. | reverse complement strand
CAAACGGCAGAAAAGTGCTGGCTGCAAGAAGAAGAAAAGGCAGAAAAGTATTGTCTGCATAATTTTCTGTTTATATGTTAGAGTATTAAGGGCCGCGTGTATGTGGCCTTTTGTTCGTATGGGAACGTACTTTGACAGGAAAAACGCAGGCATACGTTCTTTTTGACGCATATTCTGCGTCTTTCTGCAAGAAAGAGAGAGAAAAAAGGAGCAGAGAGAAAGTATGCAATCTCTGAAAAAAAATTTCCAGTTCCGTTATGTCTACCAAAAAGGGAAATCTTTTGCAAACCGCCGTCTTGTGATGTATGTCATCAAAAACAGTACGGGGGAAAACCGCCTTGGTATTTCTGTCAGTAAAAAGGTGGGAAAAAGCGTTGTACGCTCTCATGTCACCCGTCTTTTGCGTGAAAGTTATCGCAGTATGGAAGGGCAGCTGAAAAAAGGCTATGATATTGTTGTGATTGCCCGTGTGTCATGTAAAGATGCAAGTTATTGGGAAGTGCGGCGTGATTTGGCACATTTGTTCCGTAAGCATAGCTTTTTTGTGGCAGGGGAACCGGAAAAACAACAAAACAAAGAAACAAAAAAAGAGTTTTTGGCAACAGAAAAGAAAGACTGATTTCGGTTGAAAGAAAGACCGAACAGAAAAAAAAGAAAAAAAGAAAAAAGAAAAAGAATCGAGTTGTGTGTTATGGTGAAAAAAATGATGTTAGCGATGATTCGTCTGTATCAAACAGGAATTTCCCCTTATATTGGGGCACACTGCCGCTTTACCCCTACCTGCTCCCGCTATGCTTATGAGGCAATTGTCAAGTATGGTGCAGTAAAAGGCGGTTATCTGACAGTAAGACGGCTCTTGAAATGCCACCCCTTCCATGCAGGCGGTTATGACCCTGTGCCATAAGACAAATGTGCAAAATTGCAAAAGTTTATTGACAAAATCCGTTTGATGAAGGAGGAAAAAACGTGTTTGAGTTTTTTTTGATGTCCGCTGATGCCATAAAAATGGCAAGACAGCCGGGGAGTATCCTGTCCCCTATTGCGACATTTCTTGGAAAGTTCTATGACATTCTGTTTAACGGCATTCACAACAGTGTTGGGGCAGGGGCATTGGGACTTACCATTATTATCTTTACTTTAATTGTGAAATTAGTTCTGTTCCCTCTTATGGTAAAACAGCAGAAATCTTCCGTGAAGATGCAGCAGTTACAGCCGGAGATGAACAAGATTAGGGAGAAATATAAAGGAAAAACAGACACCATGTCTCAGCAGAGAATGGCACTGGAATTGCAGGATTTTCAGAAGAAAAACGGTGTCCATCTTATGGGAGGCTGTTTACCCATGTTGCTGCAGCTGCCGATTTTGTATGCGCTGTTCTATATTTTCCAGAACCCCTATGCTTATGTAGGCGTAATTCGGGAAAATTATACAGATATTGCCAATGCCCTCATTGCCATTCCGGAAACATTGCGTGTGGAAGCCTTGACGGATATTGCACAAAATCTGGTCAATACCTATAAAATCCAGAGTCTTGACCTTAATAATGTCAGTGATATGGTTATGCTTGTGGCAAACATCAAAGCAGATGAATGGACAGCACTTTTACAGACATTGGGCGATAACAGTGCGGCATTGATGCCTCTTTTGGAAACAAAGAATCACATTGAAACTTTCCTGACACTGCCCCTTGTCAGCAAGTGCGGACTGCAATTCCCCGGTGTTCTTGTGCCCATTGCAGCAGCACTGACTACCTACCTGCAGTCCAAAATTATGATGGTTGTCAACAAACCCAATACATCAGCAGATGATCCGGCAGCACAGATGACAAACAGCATGAACAAAACCATGCTCTATTTCATGCCCATTATGATGGGTGTGTTCTGTATCAACGTACCGGCAGGTCTTGGGGTGTATTGGACAATCAGTAACGTGTTCGGCATTATCCAGCAAGTGATTTTGCAGAAATACTATAGAAGAAAATTTGCGTAGGGGGGATAACAAATGGACGAAATCAGAAAGAGCGGTAAAACCGTAGATGAAGCAATCGCAGCTGCCCTTTCCGAAATGCAGGCGGAAAAAGATGAAGTTTCCGTTACGGTTTTAGAGGAAGGCTCAAGAGGTTTCCTTGGTATGTTCGGTGGCAAAGAAGCCGTGGTTCTCGTAAAACGGAATTTCAATCCCGAAAAAGCAGCAGAGAATTTTCTGCGGGAAGTCTTTCTTTCCATGGGGCTCATTATCAAAATCAAAACCACATGGCAGGAAAAACATCTGCTCATTGATTTGGAAGGGGAAGATATGGGTATCCTCATTGGGAAAAGAGGACAGACTTTAGACGCCCTGCAATATCTGGTGAATCTGGCAGTCAATAAAAACAGTGAATCTTATATCAGTATTATGCTGGATACAGAGAACTATCGCCAAAGAAGAAAAGAAACGCTGGAAACCCTTGCCATGAATTTGGCAAAAAAAGTAAAGCATACGAGAAAAAATGTGGTATTGGAGCCCATGAACCCTTACGAAAGACGGATTATTCACTCTGCATTGCAGAATGACCGCTATGTCACTACCTATAGTGAAGGGGAAGAACCTTATCGAAACGTTGTCATTGCCCTGAAAAATAAAGGCAATTCTTCGGAGTACCAAGACTACAAATATAAAGGGTATCACAAAAATTATAAAAGCTACAAAAAGCCAGGCAGATGGCAGAAGGACGAGAACACAGAAACACAGAACGAAGAAATAGAAATGTAAAAAGTAAATGTAAAAAGAAAGAGAAAGAGGGGTGCCGACAAAGTCGCCCCCTTTCGTCAAAGCCTCATTTCCTGCAAGGCTTTGACGGGCAGACAGAAGGAAAAAGCAGAAGTTCCCATGGCAAAAAAAGCCCTGAAACTTCTGCTTTTCCTCATGGGAAGTGAATTCCCACTGCGGATTCCATTGGGGAAACCCTTCGTTTCCCCAACATTTCCGTATTTTCCAAAAGGGATAAAAATGATTTTTCGGACACCCTTTTGTCCATAAAAAAAGTCCCTGTGTTAGTAAAGAAAGGATTGGTTTTATGATACAACAGGCAGATTTTTTAGACGATATCATTACTGCCATATCCACACCCATAGGCAGTGGCGGTATAGGTATTGTCCGTCTTAGTGGGAAAGGCTGTGTTTCCTTGGCGGATACCTTGTTTCAGGGCAGAAAAAAGCTCTCGGACAAGCCTTCTCACACCATTTCTTACGGGCATATTCGTGACCCGAAAACAGGTGAAATCATTGATGAGGTGCTTGTTTCCGTTATGCTTGCCCCGCATACGTATACAAAAGAGGATATTGTGGAAATCAACTGCCATGGAGGTATGCTTGTCACAAAACGGGTATTGCAGGCAGTTTTAGATGCAGGAGCAAGGCATGCAGAGTCGGGAGAATTTACAAAACGGGCATTTCTCAACGGACGACTTGATTTGACGCAGGCAGAAGCCGTCATCGACCTGATTCATGCAAAAACAGAAGTATCCCGTCAGGGAGCGGTGGACCAGTTGGAAGGCAGGCTGAAAACAAAGGTACGGGAAATGCGGAACGATGTACTGGATATGATTGCCTCCATCGAAGCGGTCATAGACTATCCCGAACACGATGTGGAGGCAGAAACATACCAATCTATGGAGCAGAAATCTGTAGCCCTGAAAGAAAAAATGGAAACCCTTCTTTCCCATGCGGACAGAGGAAAAATTTTGAGAGAAGGTTTGCAAACGGTTATTGTGGGAAAACCGAATGTGGGCAAATCCTCACTGCTCAACTGGTTTCTGGAGGAAGAACGTGCCATTGTGACAGATATTCCCGGAACAACGAGGGATACGGTAGAGGAGTATATCAATTTGGACGGTATTCCCATGAAAATCGTAGATACGGCAGGTATACGGGAAACAGGGGACATTGTGGAGCGTATGGGTGTGGAGAAATCCAAAGCCTATGCAAAGCAGGCAGATTTGATACTGATGATGCTGGACGGCTCTCGCCCACTAGATGAGGAGGATAAAGAAATCCTTGCATTCATTAAGGGTATGCCGGCTTTGGTGCTGCTGAATAAGTCTGACCTTGCCCAAGAGCTTTCCCTTACAGAATTGACAGATTATTTGCCAAAAGGACAGATTCTGCCCATTTCCGTAAAGTGCAGCACAGGTTTTGATGCCCTCATTGCCGCTGTGAAAGAAATGTTTTTTAAAGGAGAGGCGGCAACGGCGGAAGATACCCTCCTTGGGAATATCCGTCATAAAAATGCACTTTTGCGTGCCAAAGAAGCCATGGAACGTTGTCTGGTGACAATCCGTACACGAATGCCGGAGGATTTTATTTCGATGGATTTGCAGGAGGCAAATGATGCCCTTGGAGAAATTACGGGCGATGTGGCAAATGAAGAAATTATCGACCGTATCTTTACAAAGTTCTGTTTAGGAAAGTGAGTTTTTTGGGGCTTTTCTCCTTTTGGACACGGCAATTTGGACATAGCAATTTAAGTGTAGCAATGCCCCATAAACCTTCATCAAGCCCCAAGGTTTTATGGTATGTTTTATGGTATGTATCGTTGAAAAAGGAGTTGGAGAGGTGAAAGAAGAAATGTCAATAGAAGAAAAATCACGGCAAACAACACCATCACAGGCGAAACCGGCAGAAGAAAACAAATTGGGCATAGAACCTGTGGGTAGGCTCCTTCGTCAGCTTGCCATTCCTGCCATTACGGCACAGATTGTCAATGTTTTGTATAATGTGGTGGATCGGGTGTATCTGGGGCATATCCCTGAGTATGGAGATCTTGCACTGACCGGTGTGGGTGTCTGTATGCCCATTATCATGCTCATTTCCGCATTTGCCGCATTGGTCAGCCTTGGCGGTGCACCCCGTGCCTCAGTGCTTATGGGTCAGGGAAAAAAGGAGGAAGCGGAGCGTACATTGGGAAACTGTTTTTTCCTGCTTTTGGTGCTTTCTGTGGTGTTGATGGCGTTTTTCTATACCTTTGCCCCAAAACTTTTGCCCATATTCGGTGCAAGTGAAAATACCATTGTCTATTCCCTCCAATATTTAAATCTCTATTTGGTGGGAACGGTATTTGTGCAGTTGTCTTTGGGGATAAATGCTTTTATCACCGCACAGGGATTTGCCAAAATCAGTATGATAACGGTGATGATTGGGGCAATCAGCAATATTATATTAGACCCTGTTTTTATTTTCCTGTTTGGTTTGGGCGTGCGTGGTGCGGCTTTGGCAACAATTCTTTCCCAAGCCATTTCTGCCATTTGGGTACTGCGGTTTATTACGGGAGAGAAAACGATTTTGCGTTTGCAAAAGCAGTATATTGGGTTTACCCCCTCCATCATTTTCCCCTGTCTGCTTCTGGGGCTTTCCCCGTTTATTATGCAGGCAACGGAAAGTGCCATCAGCATTTGCTTTAATTCTTCCCTGAAATATTATGGGGGTGATATTGCCGTTGGTGCCATGAGTATTTTAACCAGTATTATGCAGTTTTCCATGCTTCCCCTTATGGGATTGGCTCAGGGAGCACAACCCATTACGGGCTATAACTTTGGTGCAGGCAATGCTGACCGTGTGCGAAAAACGTTCCGTATTCTGGTCACTTATAGTCTTGGGTATTCTCTGGTGCTGTGGGCGATTTGTATGCTGTTTCCCCGTGTTATTCCGTCTATGTTCAACCGTGACAACCAAGTGCTTTTGGATTATACGGCAAGAGCGGTGCGGTATTACATGGCACTATCCGGCATATTCGGTATACAGATTGCCTGTCAGCAGACTTTTATTGCCATTGGCAATGCCAAAACCTCTCTGTTTTTGGCGGTGTTCCGAAAGGTTATCCTGTTGATTCCTCTCATTTATATTCTGCCTATGTTTTTTGCGGAGAAAGATATTGCCATATTCATGGCAGAACCTGTAGCAGATGGTTTTGCTGTGCTGACTACAGCCATACTCTTTGCCATTCAGTTCCATCATGCCATGAAAAAACTGGAACAGCCATAAGTGCATGGGAAGATGGTGGCATTTGCTCCTCTTTTTCCCAAAAAGTAGGGAGATTTGGGGCAAAGCCGCTCCTGTCTTCCGTGAAAAAACTTGCATTTTCAGGGGGTTTCCTCTAAAATGATACAGTGTTCATATTGCAAATTATCAGTCACACAGGAGGCGTAAAAATAGATGTACGAAGCGGAAACCATTGATATTGCCGTAATTGGCGGCGGTCATGCAGGCTGTGAAGCGGCATTGGCGGCAGCAAGACTGGGAAAAAAGACAATTCTTTTTGCCATCAGCTTGGACAGCATTGCCATGATGCCTTGCAATCCGTCCATTGGCGGCAGTTCCAAAGGCCATCTGGTGCGTGAAATTGATGCACTGGGCGGCGAAATGGGAAAAAATATCGACAAAACTTATATTCAGACAAAAATGCTTAATACGGGGAAAGGCCCTGCGGTCTATTCTCTTCGTGCACAGGCAGATAAAACACGTTACCATGAAGAAATGAAACACACCCTCGAAAATACCCCCAATCTCCAAATCAAACAAGCAGAAATTGCGGAGATTTTCATGGAGGATAACCACGTTGCAGGGGTTGTGACCACAAGCGGTGCATTATATCGCTGTCAGGCAGCTGTTCTCTGCATGGGTACTTATATGAAAGGCAGATGTCTTACCGGGGACAATATTACGGAAAGTGGGCCCAATAACTTGATGCCGGCAACAAAGCTCAGCCAAAATCTTTTGGACATGGGGATTCGGTTATTCCGTTTTAAAACGGGAACACCTGCCCGTATGAATAAAAATTCTTTGGATTTCAGCAAAATGTCCCCCCAGTACGGCGATGAGGAAATTGTGCCTTTTTCCTTTACCAACAGCAGTGAGGAAATCAAACGGGAACAGGCACTTTGCTGGCTCACCTATACCAATGAAAAAACCCACGAGATTATCAGAGCAAATCTCCACCGCTCTCCTTTGTATGGCGGTTTGATTGAAGGCACAGGCCCCAGATATTGCCCTTCCATTGAGGACAAGGTGGTACGCTTTGCCGATAAGACACGTCACCAGCTTTTTGTTGAGCCGGAAGGGGAAAATACCGAGGAAATGTATATACAGGGAATGTCCTCTTCTCTGCCGGAAGATGTGCAGATTGCCATGTATCGCACAGTTCCCGGCTTGGAGCATTGCGAGATTACCCGTTTTGCCTATGCCATCGAGTATGACTGCATTGATGCAACACAGTTAAAGCTGTCTTTGGAATTTCAGGACTATCCGGGACTGTTTTCCGCAGGGCAGTTCAATGGTTCTTCGGGCTACGAGGAAGCGGCTGCTCAGGGACTGATGGGCGGTATCAATGCTGTACGGTATTTGGATAAAAAAGAACCCATTATTTTACGGCGTTCCGATGGCTATATTGGTGTACTCATTGACGACCTTATCAGCAAAGGCAGTAAAGAACCCTACCGCATGATGACTTCCCGTGCAGAGTTCCGCCTTTTGCTGCGGCAGGATAATGCAGACCAAAGATTGACTCCCCTTGGCTATGAAATTGGTTTGGTGTCCAAGGAGCGGTATGATGCCCTGCGGGAGAAGGAACGGCTGACGGCAGAGGAAATCCAACGTGTGCAAAGTACAACCATTACACCGGCACAAAAAACACAGGAACTTCTGGAAAAATATGGCAGTACCCCCATCAAGTCCGGTGTCAAACTGTCAGACCTCATGAAACGTCCGGAATTGGATTACATAAAGCTGGCAGAACTGGACGAAAATCGTCCCATGCTGCCTCTTGCTGTGCAGGAACAGGTCAATATTCAAATTAAATATGAAGGTTACATTGGGCAACAGATGAAACAGGTAGAGCAGTTTCAAAAATTGGAGAATCGCATTCTCCCCGAGGATATGGATTATGAAACCATACAGGGACTGCGTTTGGAGGCAAGACAAAAATTGAATGCCATTCGTCCCCACTCCATCGGACACGCTTCCCGTATTACCGGTGTATCCCCTGCGGATATTTCTGTACTGCTGATTTATCTGGAACAGCGGAAACGTGGGTAAGACAGATGTTTTCCATTCCTTTTCCCTAAAACATCACGTTTTGGGAGATTTTGTAAAGTGGTAAGCAAAGTCCGAAAATCCCAATGTCTTAGTCATAATTGAAAGGAGTGAAATGATGTCTTTTTTCCTGTCTTGGCGGAAAAGACCGAAGGCGGTCAAACGTAAAAAACAATATTTGTATTTCCCAACTTTTCTGGCAGCACAAAAACCGCCCTCTCTTTGTGATGGCAGCCTGTCTTTACTGAACAACAACGGCTTTTCTTTCTGCAATGCAAGAGGGACGGCACAGGCATTTTTACAGGCACTCCTTGGCAATGAAATGGAAAAGGCAAAGCATTACTTTTCCCATAGTGTCAATGAAAATGTGGATATGGAAAGACTGCGTGATCTTCTTGCACCAAAAGTGGGGAAATGCCTGTTTGTGGAGAAAAAGAAGGGAAAGTATCAGACGGTTTCTTTGGCTTTTGTAGAAAAACGGGAGCTGATTTCCTTCCATATGGCAGAAGAACCCAACGAGTTCGGTAAGTGGAAAATATACGGTATTGAAAAGGAGTAATTTCATGATGAAGGAAGAAAAATTGCTTAGGGAAACCTGTGAAAAAATGGGTATTCCATTGACAGAAGAAATGGAAAAGCAGTTTATGACATACCTTTCTCTTTTGTTGGAATGGAATGAAAAAATGAATCTGACTGCCATTACAGAGCCGAAAGATGTGGTGCAGAAACATTTTGCCGACTGTCTGAGTGTGCTGCCTCACCTGCCCCTTTCGGCAAATCCCCGTACCTTAGATGTGGGAACGGGTGCAGGTTTTCCGGGAATACCCCTGAAAATCGCCTGCCCTGCTCTGCCGATGACACTTCTGGATTCTCTGCAAAAGCGGCTGTCTTTTTTGGAAGAAGTACAAAATCGTCTTTCCCTCACAGAGCTTTTCTTTGTCCATGCAAGAGCCGAAGATGGAGGGCAAAATCCCCTTTATCGAGAGCAGTTTGACTTGGTGGTGTCCCGTGCTGTAGCACATTTGTCCGTACTTGCGGAATACTGTCTGCCCTTTTTGCAGGTAGGCGGTGTACTGGCTGCCTTAAAGGGGCCAGATGTGAAAACGGAACTTGCAGAGTCCACCCATGCGTTGGCTGTTTTGGGGGGACAGATACAAAAAATCATAGATATCGAAATTCCCTTTACGGATTTGCAGCATAAATTGGTACTCATACAAAAAACATCACCTACACCAAAGCAGTACCCAAGAAAAGCCGGAAAAGTGACCAAAAATCCCCTCTAAAGGGTTTCAGCAAAACAAAAAATTGTAAAATATAGAGCATAAAGTATAAGACATAACACATGAAAAGCCATAAACCCTAAATGGAATCCGCAGTGGGAATTTATTTAGGGTTCATGGCTTTTTTTGCCGTTGAAACTTCTGTTTTATTCTCCTGTCTGCCAAAGTCCTGCATGAAATAAGGCTTTGACAAAGGGGCGACAGTCTTTTTTATTTCTTTGCCTTTTTGAAAAAACTTGCAAAAGAGAGGACATTTCCGCTATAATAAAAACTATGGGGAAAAGAGAGAAAAGAAAAAAAGATTGGAGTGTTGTAATTTGACAGAACAAAAAAAGAAAAAACCGTTGGCATTTTGGATATTTATCGGACTTGCCACAGGGATAGTAGCAGGTCTTTTGTGTATGAATATTTCCATAGGCAGTCTGTCCGGTGTGGATTTTGCAAAGACGTACATACAGCCTTTCGGTACCATATTTCTAAACTTATTGAAATTTATTGTTGTTCCCATTGTCATTTTTTCCATAGCGGCAGGGGTCATCTCTATGCGTGATATTCGCCGTGTAGGGGCAGTAGGCGGTAAAACAGTGCTGTTTTATATGTGTACCACAGCAGGGGCAGTCACCCTCGCCTTGGTTCTTGCCTCCCTATCCAAAGAGATGTTTGTGGTACTGGATACGGCAGAAGCGTCCTATACGCCGGCAGAAAGCCAGAGCATTATGGATACCATCATCAATATTTTTCCGGCTAACTTTATTAAACCTATGGCAGAAGCCTCTATGCTGCAGGTTATTGTGATTTCGCTGTTTTTGGGTTTTGGGATTCTTCTGGCAGCGGAAAAAGGCGAATTGGCAGGAAAAGTCGTAGAGAGCTTCAATGAAGTGTTTTTGAAAATTATGGACGTGATTATCCGTCTTTCCCCTATAGGTGTTGCCTGCCTGATTTGCCCTGTAGTGGCAGAAAACGGGCCTATGCTTCTGACGAACCTTTTCATGGTACTTGCTGTGGCATATATCGGCTATGCAGTGCACATGGCAGTGGTGTATTCTGTTTTGGTGAAAACCATGGCAGGGATTTCTCCTCTGCGGTTTTTTAAGGAAATGCTGCCTGCGATGATGATGGCTTTTTCTTCTGCATCTTCCGTAGGTACACTGCCCTTTACCATGGAAGCGGCAGAACGCATGGGTGCAAAAAGACAGGTTTCCGGCTTTGTCCTTCCTCTTGGCACAACCATCAATATGGACGGTACTGCCATTTATCAAGGGGTTTGTACGGTATTTATTGCTGCCTGTTACGGTGTGGACTTGACCTTTGGGCAGATACTCACCATTATTCTCACTGCAACATTGGCATCTATTGGTACGGCAGGTGTACCGGGTGCAGGTTTGGTTATGTTGGCTATGGTATTGGAAAGTGTAGGTTTGCCTGTTGCCGGTATTGGTTTGGTTGTGGGCTTCGACCGCATTTTCGATATGGGACGTACCGTTGTCAATATCACAGGGGACGCTGCCTGTGCAGTGGTGGTATCCAGACTAGATGAGAAACGTGTAGAAAGACAAGCAAAAGCATAAAAGATAGAAGATAAAAGATAAAAGCAGAAGTTTCAAGGCTTTTTTGCCATGGGAACTTCTGCTTTATTCTTCTGTCTGCTGATCAAAGCCTTCCATGAAATGAGGATAAGTACAGGTAATCTGTCTTATCTTTTTTTATGTGACAGTTTATTGCCCCTGTAACTTTGCAAGCATTTTGGCATATATCTCCACACCGTATTTTAATATACGTTCATCAAACTGGAAGGAGGCACTGTGGAGAGGAGCCGTATAGCCTTTTTCCGGATTTCCGCTGCCAAGGAAGAAAAATATTCCCGGAATTTCCTGTTGGTAAAGGGAAAAATCTTCTGCTAGCATATAAGGCGGTGTTTCCTCATAACGTTCTTCTGCCACTTCCTGTAAAAGGTCAACCAAATAGCTGTTGTTGTCCACCACACGGTACATATGCCGAAATACCGCATTACCCTCACAGCCGTAACCTGCCGCCACACCCTTTGTTATTTCGGTAATCCGTTGTACCATGGTTTCATAAGCCTCGTCACTAAACGCACGCATTGTCCCTTCCAATACCACTTCTTTGGCAATGATATTGCAGGCTTCGCCACCGTGAATTTTGCCAAAGGTCAGAACACCGCTTTCCAAAGGGGATACGTTACGGGAGAGTATGGTGTGCAGAGCCGAAATGACTGCCCCTGTACAAAGTATGGCATCTTGTCCCAGCTGGGGCTGAGCACCGTGGGCACTCTTTCCTTTGATGTGTACGTCCACTTCTCCGTTTCTTGCCATCAATGCACCTTTTTTGCAGGCAATTTTCCCTTGTGGCACTTGTGGGAAAATGTGGCAGCCGATGATGTATTGTACAGGGTGTTTTTGAAAAAGTCCGGCATCTATCAGAAGTTTTGCCCCACCGGGACCTTCTTCTGCCGGCTGAAAAATAAGCAGTACATCTCCTTGTAAATCTGCTTTGTGGTCAGCCAAATATTTGGCAAAACCCAAAAGTATGGTCATATGTCCGTCATGCCCGCAGGCGTGCATTTTCCCTGTGTGGCAGGAAGAAAAGGAACAGCCTGTTTTTTCTGTTACAGGAAGTCCGTCCATGTCTGCCCGAAAAGCGACGGTTTTTCCATTGCCCTTTCCCCGAATCAATGCCGTTACCCCTGTTTCCAGCCAAGTTTCCACTTCTGTAATACCGAAGGAAGCCAGTTTTTCTTTGATATATGCCGATGTTTTCCGTTCTTCCAGTCCCGTTTCGGGAATACGGTGGAGGTCACGGCGGATTTCCGTAAGCATAGGATTCAAGTTGTCAAAATATTCCGTATCCATTTACTTTTCGTCCTTTCCCAATATAAATTTATCAATAACTTCTGCAACAGCGTCTTGTTCACAGGTATTTGTTGTGACATAGTCGGCTTTTTCCTTGATGTGGTCTTTTGCGTTGGCAACGGCAATACCCAATCCTGCCGCCTGTATCATGGGCAGGTCGTTGTCACTGTCTCCAATGGCAATAACTTCCGAAAGGGGAACGCCTGCTTTTGTTGCTGTTTCCTGTAAGGCACGGCCTTTGTTCACCCCTTTTTTTACAAATTCCAAATAGACATCACTGGAATAGAACATATCCAGTGAGTCGGCAACAAGGGGAGCAACCTCCTGTCGCAGTGCCTGTAATTTTGCAAAGGGTGCAGACAGCAGACATTTGGTGAAGTAACCGTCATAGGAAAGACCATCGGGCAAAATCCGCATATCTGCACCCATTACACGGCAGTATCTCCGTGTTTCTTCCGTTTCTGCCTCTGCAAGGAATGTGCGGTCATCATAGAGATAAATTTCGATATCCATTTTTCTGGCACATTCCACTACGGGACGTAATGTTTCGGCAGAAAAATTGTGTCGCAGAAGTAAATTCATGGTAGAAAGGTCGTAGACTGCCGCCCCATTTTGGCAGATCACATAGCCTTCTTTTTCCACCAGACCCAGTTGTGCCAAAAACTTCTCCACGCCATAAACACCACGCCCTGTGCAGAGAACAAAGGCAACACCTTTGCTTGTTGCTTCTTTTATTTTATCTGCATTTTTCTGAGAAATTTCCGAAACGCTTTTCAACAGTGTGCCGTCCATGTCCGAAAATATCATTTTAAAAGCCATTGTTTCGCCTCCTGATTGTTGTGTAGTAATCCTTATTTTTGTGGATAACTTTTTTTGACGAAAGAAATTTATCCACATATCTTTTGCAAATCCCCACTTTTCTATTTATCCACAGCAATGTAAAGAAAAATAAATGTGGACTGGATTTGCAAAGAAAAGTAAAAATATTGTCGGCAGAGTATGCCGATAGTCAGCCTATGGAAAAAGTCATTTTTATCCCTTTTCAAAAATGCGGAAGGGTTTGGGAAACAAAGGGTTTCCCAAATGGAATCCGCAATGGGAATTCACTTCCC
>JAHHTX010000055.1 GCA_020024255.1 Anaerotignum sp. | reverse complement strand
TGTGTAAATAATATATACACAAGATTATGCAAATATCGGGTAACTCTGCATAAGCATAACGCCATGCTGAAAGCAACAAAGGGGGATTCCCAATCCGTTTTCAAAGCTGGCAATTTGTAATCTGTTTTGGAACAAAAAAGGAGGCTGCCATTTTACGATTTTTTCATCGTTAAAGCGACAGTCTCTTTTTGTTTTCCTTTATTTTACTGTATCATTTGTTAGTTCATAAGACGGTGGCTGAACATTAAATCTCAATGATTTCAATTTCCGTTCCATGTTCCTTGATAAGGTCAATCAAATCCTGTGTTTTCAACCAAACCGTTGCGGTATTGTCATTGGGATGTATGCCGATTAAAGCAGGGGGTGCAAGAAATTCTTTGTCCAAGTATACCTTAACTTTTTTTTCTGTATCATTCCATACACCAAACGGGGAAACAGCTCCTGAAATCAATCCCATAATATGCATCAAATCGTCCTCAGATGCAAAAGTCAACTGACGGGTTTGATGTTGTTTCCGAAATTCCTTCAAGTTTACACGTTTATCATGTTTGACGGTAATTAAATAGAAATTCAGTCTTTTGTCATCTCGTACAAAGAGATTTTTTGCGTCAGATTCCGGATAAGGAATATCCAGCTGTGCAACTTCAGCCATATTATAAACAGCTTCGTGTTCTGTAATCTCGTGCCAGATATGTTTGTTCTTTAGATAAGCATAGACTTCCTGCTTGTTCATCAAGTATCCCACCTTTCCAATTTTGGGTATATCTGCAAAGTCCCAAGATTCTTTTTTCGTCCAACATAACGTAGTGACAAAGTGACTTTTCAGATACGCAACAGTATATTGATAATAGTATAACATAATTTTTGGCAAAAGGATAGAGAAAATCCGCACATAAAAATATCGCCAGTATCCCAAGGAGTGGATACTGACGATATTTAAAACAAAAACCTTTTGTGTTATCGTTCTTCTCGGAAATAAGCGTTGCCAAGGTCGGCAGGAGCCATATCCTCTTTTTTGTTTTTTCTGGTACTGATGATGACAATGACAATGGTTGCAAGGTAGGGGAGCATATCAATGAGATACTGGGATACATGAATCCCCATACTCTGCAGGCGGAAGCCCACAATGCTGAGTCCCCCAAACAATAGACTGCCAATGAGTGCCTTGACAGGATGCCAAGAAGCAAATATAACCAGTGCAACGGCAATCCAGCCTCGTCCTGCAATGATGTTTTCCTGCCATACAGGAACCGTAACCAAAGACATATATGCACCACCAAGACCGCATAATGCACCGCCAAGAATAATGTGGATATATTTGTATAGTGTTACGTTGATACCGGAAGCATCAGCCGATGCTGCACTTTCTCCGACAGCACGCAGATTCAGCCCCGGTTTTGTACGGAACAGATACACCGTTGCCCCAATAATCAGCAGATACCCAATATATACAAAGATGTCCTGATTAAAGAATATCTTTCCAATATAGGGAATAGAGGAAAGCACGGGAATGGGGCGGGGAACAAAAAACTGCTGAATAGATGCAGGAACTAAAGTCCCCATTACTTTCTGCCCCAAAAAGCTGGAAAAGCCTTTTCCGAATATGGTCAGGGTCAGACCACAGACAATCTGGTTTGCACGAAGGGAAACCGTCAAAAAGGCGTAAAGCAATGCACCTACACCCCCTGCAATACCTGCCCCAATCATGGCAAGAATTGCATTGTTTGTCTGCTGTCCCACAATAAAGCCGATGATTGCACCCATGAACATCATACCTTCTACACCAAGGTTTGTGTTCCCTGCTTTTTCCGTAATAATTTCGCCAAGGGTGGCAAAAATCAGGGGAGTTCCGGCAACAACAGCTGCTACAAGGAAATTCAATAACATTTATTTTGCCTCCTTTCCGTGTTTATGAAAGGATACTTTGTATTGGAGGAAAAATTCACTGCCCAGTACAAAGAACAGAATAATCGCCTGAATCATGTCTGCAACAGCAGCAGGCACACTCATGGAAATTTGAATGTAACTGCTGCCCTGCACCAAAATGGCAAAGGCAGAACAAACAAAGAGTGCCGCAATGGCATTAAGCCCTGAAAGCCATGTAGTGGTAATGGCAGTAAAGCCATAGTTGGCAGACAGTGCCGAAGACAATGTTTTTTCTACGGCAGATGCCTGAATCATGCCAGTTAGACCGCAAAGACCGCCGGAAAGAAGCATGGACAGAATGATGATGCGGGAAATGGGCATTCCTGCATACTTCGCTGTTTGTACGCTTTCTCCCACAACGGAAATTTCAAAGCCTTTTTTTGTATGGTTCATGAGAATATAGACCAAAATCACCAGCACAAGAGCGATAATCCACCCCATATGCATACCGCCAATAGAGGGCAAAACTGCACTTTTGGGAAAGTCCGCAATTTTGGGAAAGCCTTGTGAATTAGGGTCTTTCCAAGGTCCAAACTGAAGGTAGGTGACAAATTTTATGGCAATATAATTGAGCATCAGCGTGAATATGGTTTCATTTGTTCCCATTTTTGCCTTGAAAATTGCAGGAATAAATGCCCAGATACCGCCTGCAATCATTGCCGCAGCCGCCATACACAGCAGCATGAGAGGTTGGGGCAGATCGACGAATAATGCGACGGAAGCTGCCGCAAATGCCCCCATCATAATCTGTCCTTCGCCACCGATGTTCCAAAACTTCATTTTGAAGGCAACCAGTATGCCAAGGGACGTAATAATAAGCGGAACTGCTTTTGTCACAGTCTGCCGCAGACGAGATGCACTACCCAGTGCACCGCTGACCATAGAGGAAAATACCTCAAGTGGATTGTAGCCCAAAACGGCAATGACAAGTCCCGCAAATATCAAAGAAAGGACAACAGATATGATACGAATGAGAATTGCTTTCTGTCTTGGGGTATCCTCTCTTTTTGTAATTTTTAGAAAACTCACTGGGTTTCACCTTCCTTCTGTGCCACACTGTTTGTACTGTCTGCACTTGTTGTACCGCCTGCCATAAGCAGACCAATATCTTCTTTTGACATGACAGAGGGGTTGACTATCCCTGTCATCTGACCACCGCAGAATACCATGATGCGGTCACAAAGTGCCATTAAAACGTCCAGGTCTTCCCCAATAAAAAGAATACCTACACCGTTTTTCTTCTGTGCATTGAGAAGGTCATAGATTTTATAAGATGCCCCGATATCCAAACCACGGGCAGGATATGCAGTAATGAGGATTTTGGGGTTGGAATCAATTTCTCTGCCAAGAAGTACCTTCTGGATATTCCCGCCGGACAGCTTTTTAATGGGGTAGTGAATATGGGGTGTCAGGATTTCCAGTTCTTTTACCAGACGTTCTGCCTTTTCTGCTGCCCCTTTCTTTCTGAGGAAAATCCCCTTTTGGTTGCGGTAATCTTTCAGCATAATGTTATGCACCATATCCATAGAGCCTACAAGTCCCATACCAAGGCGGTCTTCCGGAATAAAGCCCATACGGATACCAAGGCGGATAATTTCTCCCGGAGATTTTCCCAATATGTTCTCGTTTTCAAAAAATATACGGCCTTTTTCTGCAGGCAACAGCCCTGCAATGGTTTCGCATATTTCTTTTTGTCCACTGCCTGCAACGCCGGCAACGCCCAATATTTCCCCGCCATGAAGGGTAAAGGAGATATCCTGCAAAGCGTGCTTGTTTTCTTTTGTGGATACATACAGACCATCTACCCGCAGAAGTTCCTTGTCGGTGATGCACTGGGGTTTTTCCAGTTCCAAATCGACTTTTTTCCCTACCATCATTTCCACAAGATGGTTTACGGCAACGTCTTTTGTTTCCACGGTTTCAATGGACTGTCCCCGACGAAGTACAGTGATGCGGTCGGAAATTTCCAGAACTTCGTTGAGTTTATGGGTAATAATGACAATGGCACAGCCCTGTGCCTTCATATTTCGGAGAATGTCAAAAAGCCGCTTGATTTCCTGCGGCGTCAATACTGCTGTAGGCTCGTCCAATATCAAGATTTTTGCCCCACGGTATAATACTTTTATGATTTCTAATGTTTGTTTTTCACCAACGGACATCTGGTATACTTTTTTGTCAGGTTTGATGTCAAGACCATACTGGTCGCAGATTTTCTGCATATCTCGGGAAAGTTGCTTTCCGTGGAGCATTGCGCCTTTGCTGCCCAGTACCATGTTTTCTTTTGCTGACAATACGTCCACCAGTTTAAAATGCTGATGGATCATGCCGATTCCCAGATTGATGGCGTCTTTTGGGGAAGAAAATTCTACAGGCTTTTCATTGATGGAAATAGATCCGCTGTCCGGTGTATAAATACCGGATAACATACTCATGAGGGTGCTTTTTCCTGCACCGTTTTCGCCTAATAGTGCGTGAATCTCACCGTTATACACGGTGAGATTCACATTTTCATTCGCCTTTACAGCCCCAAAAGACTTGGAAATGTTTTTCATTTCGATTGCTTTTGTAGGTTTCATAGGTGATTTCACTCCTGAATGATTTGTTTCTTAGTTATCTGCGCCTGTTGCACCTTTTACCAGGTAGTCAATGCTCCAGATACCTGCTCTGTCTAAAGATTCGCCTTCTTTTACTACTTCGTTGCCCTGATTGTCATAGATAGGGCCTTCAAATACGTTAAATTCGCCTGCTTCCATCTGTTTGCGGATTTCTTCTACTTTTTCTTTTGCTTCAGGTTTTACCAAATCGCTCATGGGAGCAAGGTCTACATAACCATCTGCCATAGAACCGTAGTAAGAAACGGGTTTGAATTCGCCATTGATGATGGATTCGATGGTAGGAACCAGGAATTTGTCATGGTGCCAGATGGGTGCAGTCAAGAATGCCTTGGGTGCTGCATCGGGGTTTGCAAGGTTATAACCGATAGCGTAAGCGCCGGCTGCTTCTGCTGCAACCTGAGGGCCTGTAGAGTCACAATGCTGTGCCAAAACATCGCAGCCCTGTGCCAGAAGGGATTCTGCTGCTGCTTTTTCGTTAGCAGGGTCGTTCCAGCTGTTGATATACACAACCTTTACTTCAGCATCGGGGTTTACAGACTGTACACCAAGAGTAAATGCGTCGATACCGATGAGTACTTCTGTGTAGGGGTATGCTGCAACGTAACCGATTTTGTTGCTTTCTGTCTGCATACCGGCAATGATACCGGAAAGGTATCTGGGTTCTTCCATAGCACCAAAGTAGTTTGCAAAGTTTGTGTCATTCATTTTGTTGCCAGAGAAATGCAGGAAGGTGACTTCGGGATGTTCTGCCGACAGTTCTTCCATGGCATCCATATAGCCAAAGCTGGTGCCGACAATGATAGATGCACCGTTGTCAATCATGTTTTCTGCATTTGTTTTTACTGTCTGTTTGTCTTCAGCCACACTTTCTGCTGTCAGGATATTTACTTTGTCGCCGAAGTATTCCTTTACGGCTTCTGTACCCTGATTCTGTGCCTGTGTGTAACCGCCATCGTTTTTGGAACCGATGTAGATGAAACCGACTGTGGTTGCATCTTCTGTGGTTTCCGCATTTTTGTCGGCACTTTCTGATGCGTCTTTGCTGCCACAGGCTGTCAGAGCTGTCATTGCCAATGTTGCAGCAAGAGCCAGTGCAGCAAGTTTTCTGAATTTTTTCATGTTTACTCTCCTTTTCTTTTGTCCAAGATCAGTTATCATAAGATAAAATCTATTGCAACGCCTCTCCCTTCTTTTAAGACGTAACAATCAACGCATGGGGGTAAGAATCAATCTGAAGATTCTTTGAAATAGATTTGTCCGTTTTTGATTTTTGTAATGACAGCAAGAGAATCCACATAGTAACCGGCATCTCGCAGTTTTCTGCTGCCACCCTGAAATTCTTTTTCAATGATGGCTGCGATGGCACATACTGTGCCGCCTGCCTGTTCCACAAGGCTTGCAAGACCTGCTGCCGCCTCTCCGTGAGCAAGAAAATCATCAATAATGAGTACCTTATCGTTTTCGTTGAGATATTTTTTTGCCACACGGGCGATGGAAACTGTCCCTTTGGTAAAGGATTTCACCGGTGCGCCATAATATTCTTCTGTCATGGTAGTTGGATGCGATTTTTTTGCAAAAACAACGGGAACTAAGTCAAAATAGATGGCTGTAATGGCAGCAATGCCAATACCAGACGATTCAATGGTCAATATTTTGTTGATTCCAAGATGACCAAAACGGCGATGCAGTTCTTTGCCCAGTGCCATGAATAGGCCGATGTCCAGCTGATGATTGAGAAAGGAGTCTACCTTTACTATCTGCGTGCCCAATTCCATACCGTCTTTTAAAATTCTCTGTTTTAACAATTCCATGATACATGGTTCTCCTTTTCCTTCAACTTTCTTTTGCCATCTTTCTGGCATACAGCAAACAGTATACATCAGGAAGAATATAGAGCAATATCCTATTACGCATACTGTTTTTATCATAGTCTTATTATACGGTGGTCTGTTTATAATGTAAATGGTTTTGCAGAATTGTGGACTTTTTTGTGATAATTGAATAAAAGAACGAAAAAAAATTAACATTTTCATAAATATTTGATGAAGAGAATGGGATATTTTTGCTATGCTTAAATTAAGGTAAGAATGAAATGAGGCTTTGCCCAAGGAGGGGTGACTTTGCCGATACCTTCATACATAAAAAACTGTTTTCCTTTTGATAAAATGTTGTATAATAAAAGCAAACATAAAAGCAAACAAAAAAAGGAAAGAAGGTGCATGGTATGGATTTTTTGGATAAACTGGGTGAAATTGCAAAAGATACAATCAATAAAACAAGTGACAGCTTGGAAATTAACCGTATCAACAACGACATTACATTGGAATTGAACAACATTGCCATTTATGAAAGGCAGTTGGGACAGCATTTTTGGAAAAAATTTATGGAGGGGGAAGCGATGAGTGAAGAACCCTTGCATATCTGCAACAAAATCGTTGCTTCACAGGACAAAATCAGGGTTTTGGAAGGAGAGATTGCCAAGATAAAACGGGATAGGGAAGCACAAAAGGCAGAACGTGCCGAACGGAAACGCAGGGAAGCGGAACAAAGTGCTTTGGAGGAAGAAAGCAGTGTCATATCCGATGAAGGAGAAGAGCAAACAGAGCCTGCAAAAGATCATATTTGTGATTTCTGCGGTGCAGTATTGACAGAGGAACAAAATTTTTGCGGAAACTGCGGAAACCCCACAACAAAAAAAGACTTGGATATTTAAATCCGAGAGATGTTTTGCGGTTTGTATGTTTTTCTTCAAGGAAAAGGCATAGAGGACAGCCCTTTGGGATATGTATGAAATAAGAACAGAAAAAGAAGGCATATCCCATGAAAAAAGAATTGCGTTTGCAAAAGAAACTACTGAAATATCCTTGTTATGGGGTGTTGTTTGCCCTCTGCTTTCTTCTGGGCAGAGGGGCAGCATCTCTTTCTGCTGTACCGGTAACAGCACAGACGGCAGCCTCTTCTGCCCGCCTTGCCATTGTGATTGACGACTTTGGCTATCATGGAGAAGGTACAGACGAAATGCTTGCCCTTTCCATACCACTTACGGCAGCAATTATGCCCTTTTCCGAAAATTCCAAAGAAGATGCGGCGGCAGTCCATGCGGCAGGAAAAGAAGCCATTGTGCATATGCCTATGGAATCCCTTACGGGCAAGCCGGAATGGGTAGGGGAAAAAGGTGTTTTTCGCCGCATGAGCGAGGAAGAAATCCGAAACCGTGTGGACGAAGCCTTCTCCATTGTACCACAAGCAGTAGGAATGAATAACCATATGGGTTCTGCGGTCATGGAGGACAAAAAAACATTAGGCGTTGTGATAGAAGAACTGGGAAAACGAGGCGGATTTTTTCTGGATAGCATGACTTCGCCCAAAACCACAGGGGCTGTGGTGGCAGGAGAAAAAAGTGTCCCTTTTTTGGAACGGGACGTATTTCTTGACAGTACAAACAGCGTGGAAGTCGTAAAACAAAATTTGAAAAAGGCAGGAGAAAAAGCAAAGGAGCAGGGTTATGCCATTGCCATTGGACACGTTGGGCCGGAGGGTGGCAAAATTACGGCACAGGCATTGCGTGAACTTGCCCCGCAAATGGAAAAAGAAGGCATAAGTTTTGTTTTTCTCAGTGAATTGGCAGGACGAAAATAAGGAAAAAGCACCTGTTGCACAGAGTGGATATTATACAGAAAGAGGAAAAAAAGAATGGCTTTTTGGAGTTCTCGGGGGCTGCGGGGCAGTACCTTGGAAGAAATGATCAATCTCACCAATACATACTACCGCACCCATGGCTTGGCGTTGTTTCAAAAAATTCCTACACCCATTACACCTGTAGAGGTAGACAACAAACGCCATACCATTACCCTTGCATACTTTGAAAAAAGCAGTACGGTGGACTATATCGGGGTGGTGCAGGGGATTCCGGTTTGCTTTGATGCCAAGGAAACGGCACAGAAGCATCTGCCCCTGCAAAATATCCATGCCCATCAAGTGGAATTTATGGCAGACTTTGAAAAACAAAAAGGCATTGCCTTTCTTTTGGTGTGTTTTTCTTCTTTGGAAGAATACTACTTTTTGCCTCTTGCCACGCTCCTGCAATATTGGCAGGCAGCACAGGCAGGAGGAAGAAAGTCTGTTCCTTATGAGGCCTTTGAAAAGAAATATCAGATTCAAAAAAAACCAAACGGACTTCTTTTGTATCTGGATGCTGTAGCCAGATATTTGGAGGAAACAGAATGAAAAAAGTTGAAAATATGGTTGACAGAGAGAAATAAGTGTGTTATTATTTCTTTGAAGTTAGCAATAGCTAACCAAAATAAAAGTGACAGTTGAAATGGTAAACAGGAGGTTTTTATGAAAAATCTTGTTTTTTCACAGGCTGCTCCTGTAAGAAGTCTATGGGCAAATGCAGCTTTTGCCATACGCTGTACCTGTTTTGACGGCTACTGTCAATCTTTCTCTCAATGAGTTAGTTTTTACTAACCAAAAAGAACCGTAAAAGATTGATGGTTAGGCACACTGCTTTGGCAGTGGCTCATAAATTTACAGCGTATAACAGGAGGTAGACAGAGAGATGAAACAGGCAGTAATTTATTGGAGTGGCACAGGAAATACACAGGAAATGGCAACAGCTATTGCAGAAGGCATGGGAGAAGGCACAGAACTGTATTCCGTAGATGCTTTCACAGGAAATGTTGCAGATTACGATAAGCTGGCATTCGGTTGCTCTGCTATGGGCGATGAAGTTTTGGAAGAAGGGGAATTTGAACCTTTCTTTGCAGCAGCTGAAGGTTCTCTTTCCGGTAAGAAAGTAGCCTTGTTTGGTTCCTATGGCTGGGGAGATGGACAGTGGATGCGTGATTGGAAAGAACGCACAGAAAAAGCCGGCGCAAAGCTCATGGATGATGGTTTAATGATCAATGGTGCTCCTGATGCAGAAGGCAAAGAACAGTGTAAAACATTTGGTGCAAATTTTGCAGCATTTTAAAAAGAAGAATAAATTGTAAAGAACGTAGAAGCAAAACCCCTTCCTTATTATCACAAAGCCTTATGAGAAAAAAGACCGAAATTGGAGATATATCCATGTTTCGGTCTTTTTGTTTTGGATTCCTTTTTTTCATGGAAAGCATGATGTGATACATATTTCTATCATGTTTTTTCTATCCGATGTGATTTATTCAGATTGTATACATAACGGCAAAATAAAAGTATACATTGTTCTACGAAAAAACTTATGGTATACTAATAGAAAGCAAAAGTGAGCTCTGCAAAATATATAAAAGAAAGGATTTGAGAATATGTCAGCAAAGATATGTATTATGCTTGCCATTTCCATTTATCTTGTGGCGATGGTACTATTGGGTGTTTATTACACAAAGAAGAATAATAACGTAGACGATTTTTACTTAGGCGGCAGAAAATTAGGGCCTTTTGTCACTGCCATGAGTGCAGAAGCATCAGACATGAGTAGTTGGCTTCTTATGGGTCTGCCCGGCGTAGCCTATCTCACGGGTGTGGCAGATGCGGCATGGACGGCAATCGGTCTTGGGATTGGTACTTATTTCAACTGGCTTATCGTAGCAAAGCGACTTCGTATTTACACGCAAGTGGCAGATAATTCTATTACTGTTCCTGATTTCTTTTCTCGACGATATAAAGATGATAAAAATATCCTCATGTGTATTTCCGCTGTAATCATTATCATTTTCTTTATTCCCTATACAGCATCGGGCTTTGCAGCCTGTGGTAAATTATTCAGCAGTGTATTTGGTATAGATTATGTGGTGGCCATGATCATCAGTGCCGTTGTTATTGTAGCCTATACAGCGACGGGCGGTTTTCTTGCTGCCAGTATTACAGACTTGATTCAAAGTATTTTTATGACCCTTGCGCTCATTATTATTCTGATATTTGGTGTAAAAGTTGCAGGTGGTTTTGATGTTGTTGTATCAGATGTACAGTCATTGCCTGGTTATTTGAATATGACAGAAACATACAGTGTAGTGACAGGAAAGGCAGAGCCCTACAGTCTTTTGACCATTGCTTCTGCTGTGGCATGGGGACTTGGTTATTGTGGTATGCCCCATATTCTTCTACGCTTTATGGCCATTGAAGACCGCAGCAAACTTGCACTTTCTCGTCGTGTAGCGAGTATTTGGGCAGTTATTTCTATGATTATTGCAGTTGCCATTGGTATCATTGGTTATGCCATGACAAAAGCAAATGCAATTCCCTTCTTGGAAGGTTCTTCTTCCGAAACAGTTATTGTACGCATTGCCGATCTGTTAAGTCAGGAAGGCACTCTTTGGGCATTTGTGGCAGGGATTATTCTGGCAGGGATTCTGGCAGCAACCATGTCCACAGCAGACTCTCAGCTTTTAGCAGCATCATCCAGTGTATCCCAAAATCTTATTCGTGGCTTTTTCCGTATACAAATTTCCGAAAAAACAGCTATGCACATTGCAAGAATTTCCGTTGTTTTGATTTCCGTTATTGCCGTATTCATTGCAAGAAATCCCAACAGCTCTGTATTTGGCATCGTGTCCTTTGCATGGGCAGGCTTTGGGGCAGCATTCGGGCCTGTGGTTATGCTGGCACTGTTCTGGAAACGTTCCAATAAATATGGTGCATTGGCTGGCATGATTGCCGGTGGCGTTATGGTATTCGTTTGGAAATATCTCATTGCACCAATGGGTGGCGCTCTTGGTATCTACGAACTCCTGCCGGCATTTGTATTTGCCTGCATAGTCAATGTGGTGGTCAGCCTTGCTACCCCTGCACCTGAAAAGAAAATTGTAGAGGAATTTGAATTGGTGCAGGACATTTGGAAGAAAAAAGCATAAAACCAGAAAAGAAATATGTATCAATCATGTACGAAAGGGAATTTTTCCCAAAACCATGAAAAGGGATATGCCAAAAAATTTGGCATATCCCTTTTTCGTCAGTACATATTTTGTTGTTACACATTAAAGCGGAACAAAATAACGTCCCCATCTTTCACCACATACTCTTTTCCTTCAGAACGAACCAATCCTTGTTCCTTTGCCGCATTGTAAGAGCCAAGACGCATCAGGTCGTCATAGGAAACCACCTCTGCACGAATGAACCCACGTTCAAAATCACTGTGAATTTTCCCTGCTGCCTGAGGGGCTTTTGTACCCTTGGTAATGGTCCATGCACGAGATTCCTGAGGCCCTGCTGTCAGATAACTGATGAGCCCCAAAAGTTCATAGCCTGCTGCAATAAGGCGGTCAAGACCGCTTGTTTCCACGCCAAGGTCTGCCAGAAATTCCTTTTTGTCTGCTTCATCTAAATCGGAGATTTCTTCTTCAATCTTTGCACAAAGAACAAAAACGCCATTGCGTTCTTTTTCTGCATATTCCCGCACACGTTGAACAAATTCGTTGGACGCACCATCATCGGCAAGGTCATCTTCAGATACGTTTGCCGCATAGAGGACAGGTTTTCTGGTCAGAAGAGTCAGACTATCTGCAAAGGCTTCGTCTTCCGGTGTATCCAGCTCCACACTTCTTGCGGAAACGCCCTGTTCTAAAGCATCACGTAATTTTTGCAAAATATCCATTTCTTTTTGCAGGGACTTGTCTGCTTTTGCCATTTTCCCTGTCTTAGCTATTCTTCTGTCCAAAAGTTCCATGTCAGAGAAAATCAATTCCAGATTGATGGTTTCAATGTCACGAATGGGGTCGATAGAACCGTCAACGTGTACCACATTGGTATCTTCAAAACAACGGACAACGTGAACAATGGCATCGACCTCCCGAATGTGGGAAAGAAATTTGTTTCCCAAGCCTTCGCCTTTGCTTGCTCCTTTTACAAGACCGGCAATGTCTACAAATTCAATAACGGCAGGTGTTGTTTTTGCGGAGTTATACATTTCTGTCAGCTTTGTCAGACGTTCATCGGGAACGGTAACAATACCCACATTGGGGTCAATGGTGCAGAAGGGATAGTTTGCCGCCTCTGCTTTTCCCAAAGTCATAGAATTAAATAAGGTGCTTTTGCCCACGTTGGGCAGCCCTACAATACCCAGTTTCATGATGATTCTTCCTTTCCGATTTTGCTTTTTTCACTGCCTTCTATTATAACGAAAATAGGGGAAAATGGCAATAAGCTGTTACTTTTTCCGCATAAGTACCAGAGAAAGTCCTGTGATTCCCATAAAAGCGAGGAAAAACAGGCGGCATTTTTGCATATCTGCTTTTGTCACATAGATTCCGTCCTGTGGAGATTCTGCAATGTCCCCCATAGGAATTTTTCGATATTTTGGTTTTTGTTTTTCCATTAAAATTCCTCCTGTCTTTTTCAAAAATTGTAGCAAAAAAGCAAAAGCTATGCAAATATTTTCTTGCTTTTCTTTATCATAAACAAAAAAGAAACTGCCATACTAAAAAAGAAAAAGGAAGTGAAAAGCCATGGGGAACTGGAAAAAAATTGCAATATTTTCCCTTCTGTTTTTTTGTGGTGGGTGCCAAATGGAAGGGGCAGAAAACAATATGTATGGCATAATCACCGACAGCAGACAGGAAAGCAACGGAAAACGTGCCGAAAGGATAAAAGAAGAATTGGGGAAAATGAAGGACTTGTCGGGTAGTGCCGTTTTGGTGGAGGGGCATACGGCAATCATCGGACTTCGGTTGGAAAAAGCGGATAAAAAGCAGATAAAGGCGATGATGACGGAAGCGGAACAGCGTGCAAAGACGGCAGATGCAGAGATACAAAATGTTTCCGTTACCATAGAGGAAAGTCTGGTACGTCGTATTGAAAAAGAAGAAAGGAAACAGCAGGCAGAAGGATAATCCATAAAAACCTCCGTTTTGGGTGGTTTGAGGGTGCCGACAAAGTCGTCCCCCTTGGGCAAAGCCTT
>JAHHTX010000054.1 GCA_020024255.1 Anaerotignum sp. | reverse complement strand
TGACCAAAAGAAAGATTTATGATAAGATTCTTGTATTCGGTTTTGAAGGTGCATGAGCACTAGGGGAAGCGGTAAGCACGAAGGTGTGTACGCAGACCATTATAAATTGGAAATTTCCGGTGATGATGCGCTTAGGGGACACACCCGTTCCCATTCCGAACACGACGGTTAAGACCTAAGCGGTCGATGGTACTTGGTGGGGAGCTGCCTGGGAGAGTAGATGGTTGCCGGATTGCAAGTAGAAGAGAGCATTGTAAAATAGATGGTAATTCGGCTATTTTACAATGCTCTCTTTTCATTATATTTGGTGGTATTGGGGGATATGCCATACTGAGAATGGACATATATTTTACAATTCTGTATCATTATTAAGTAGGTATTTGGAAGAAGTTTATATGATATACTGAAGAGCTTAATGCAAAAAAATAAGTTGACTCTGGGACAGTGAATTGCATAGTCTTTTAGCAGTATGGAAAAATGATAGAAAAATATGGGTTTAATTCACATTTTATTGATATTGAGATGAATAACGTGAATGCGAAACTTTTGGGAATGCCGCAGGGGTTTTAGCCATGCAAAGTATTTATATGGCAATTTAGAATTTGCTAGAGCGTATTTGAAGATTTCAAAATGCACAAAACATGTGTTATACTATTGTTAGAATGGAGAAGATAGCATGGCAAAAAGATATGAATAAGCAATGGGGAGCAGAAAAGAATGAAGTGGCTGTTTCCTACTGTAAGGCTAGGAAGGACAGCGAAATACCAATTCCGCTGTTTTTGAAAATGTTATAAGGACAACAATATGATTGTTGGTTGGTTTCTGCATAAAGAAAGATATTCCCTCAAATGTCAAGTAGTTTCCTCATCTTGTTATGTGATATGACAATATTGTTGTGTCTTTTTTCGCTTTTGTTCATATTGCTATCATTGCCGTTTTACCAATATAACAGACAAGATCCAAATTCCAAATACACACTAAAATGGAGAATGAGAAAATATGGATAATATTGAAAAAATGAAATATCTTTTTGAATATTTTGAAGATGCACAAGAGGCTGTGTATATCTCTGATATAGATACGCATGAGCTAATTTATATGAACGCTTGTTTAAGAAAAAAACTTGGGTATGCAGAACATAAAGATTACAGGGGTTTGTTTTGTTATAAGGTTTTACAAAATATGAATAAGCCTTGCACATTTTGTAATAATGAAAATATAATAACAGGTGGTTTTGTGACATGGGCACATGATAATCCTGTATTGAACCAGCGTTTTATTGTGAGGGATAAAATGGTTGAGTGTGATGGACATCGATATCGCATTGAGACAGCAGATGGAATGAATTATTCCAAATTAAAAGAAATAGAGTACCACTTTACTCGTCGTGAATCTGTATTGAATGAGTGTTTGCAGCTATTTTTCGTTACACCTGATCCAGATAAATCGCTGGATATGGTATTGCGTTACTTGGGACAAATCTTTATGGGTTGTCGTACTTATATTTTTGAAAATAGCGATACAACAACAACGAATACCTATGAATGGTGTGCTGAGGGAATTACACCACAGATTGAAATTCTTAGAGATTTACCTTTATCGGATATAGGTTATTGGCTAGAGAGCTTTACGAAAACAGGTACAGTGGTAATACAGAATATCGAAGACATTAAAAAGGATTATCCTAGTACATACTCTTTGCTGAAGCCACGGGGAATTAATTCCCTGGTGGCAGGACCAATTATGGAGAATGGCAAATTGATGGGGTTTATTGGCATTGATAATCCTGCAGAAGAATCTGTTAGTTTATTGGAACAGGTACTTAGAGAACTGGGGAAATATATGGTGTCGCAGTTGAAGCGACGGGAGCTGTATCAGCGATTTAATCGAATGAGTTACCATGATGTATTGACCGGAGCGTATAACCATAATGCCATGGTGGAGCACAACATGATGAAAAAGAAGTGGCGTTCTCTTGGCACAATTTACTGCGACATCAACGGATTGAAAGAAACTAATGATACACAAGGGCATGATGCCGGAAACAAGCTGATTCAGAAGTGCTACCAACTTATGAAAAAACAGTTAAAAACGGAGTGGATTTATCGCGTAGGCGGCGATGAGTTTGTTGCAATCTATTATGATGTAGACCAAGAAGAAATAAAAAAAGATGTTGAGATGATGCGGCTGGCTGTTTTGCAAAGCACTTGCCAAATGTCCATTGGTTTGGCATGGACAGATGAACAAAATATGGATATAGAAAAGCTTTTGAGCCAGGCAGATGCAGAGATGTATCGGGAAAAAAGGCTTTATTATACAATGAATCAGGATTTAGATATGGAACAAAAATTGTTCCATACTACCGGTGAGGAACATACAGAAAGAGAGTTAGACAGCCTACGTCGCTTTTTATCCAACTCCTACTGCGATGTTGTGTTTTTGCTGAATCTTCTGGGCAGTGAAAATAATACCAGTTACTTCTTTTTTGGAGATATGCAGCAGAATGTCTTTTATATTTCAGAAAATATGCGAAAAAAATTTGGATTTTCCAGCAGTATAGTTCCGGATTTGATTCACATTTGGGCAAGCCGTATTACGGACGCAACTTTGTTTAATCAATTTCGTGATGATATTAATGGCCTTTTGGAAAGGAAACAGGATCATCATGATATGCGTTATCAAGTGGAAGATGCCAATGGAAACATGGTTTGGATTCGTTGCTACGGAAAATTACAATGGAGCAGTGACGGAGAATTTCCGCTTTTCTTTGCAGGAAGAATGTCTTTGCAGGACGACGATTTTGTAGTAGATCCGTTAACCAATTTTCCTACAGAAACTGTACTGAAAAAAGAATTGAGCAAGTTGTGCGAAAAGAAGGAAAATAGTCAGGTTATTGTTTTTTCCCTCAATCACTTTTTGCAGATTAACAATAGTTATGGACGAGGCCATGGGGACGAGCTTATTCGTATGGTAATGAAAAGTCTGAGACAGATTATGAATAGAAATATGATGTTCTTTCGTTTGAGTGGTATGCGTTTCTTGATTCTTATGCATACTTGTTCCATAGAGAAAACAGAGAAACTTATTCAAACAATGGAAACGATTATTGACAGCTGTTATCGGGAATCCGGCTTGATGCTGCAAAATACTTGCTCCTTTGCACTTCTGTATTATCCGCAAAAGCAGCTTACGCCACAGGATTTCATTGAAAATGCAGTGGCTTTGATTAAAGTTGCCAGACAATTTCCGGAGCAGCTCTATATCAATGAAGCAGCAGGAGGGCTGCAGCAGATGCATAAGTTTATGGCTATGGAGCATCAGTTGATGGAAGATATTCTTAATGGGATGAAAAATTTCCGCATTGTTATCCAACCGGTTGTTTCAACAGAAACATGGAACCCTTGTGGGGGAGAAACACTTCTGCGATGGAAATATAAGGGGCAAAATGTATCACCTGCTACGTTTATTCCCATGATTGAAGAAAAACATTTGATTCATGCAGTAGGTCGTTGGGTCTTTGAACAGGCAGTACATACCTGCGTACGAATATTGACGTATATACCGAATTTCTATTTGACAGTGAATGTCAGCTTGCAGCAATTAGATGATAATGGTTTTTTGCCGTTTATTCAGGATACATTGAAAAAACACAGATTGGACGGCAATCATATTGTTTTGGAACTAACGGAAAGCTGCATGGATAATCAGCCAGAAAAGTTAGATTATTTTGTACAGGCTTGCAAAGAAATGAATATTCATATTGCCTTGGACGATTTTGGCAGCGGTTATTCTTCATTGCGTGTATTGCTGCGGTATCCCTCTAGTATTATCAAATTGGATCGTTCCCTGTTGCTAGAAATGACGGATTCTTATGAAAAGATAGGGTTTATTACGACAATTGTTTATGCCTGTCACCAATTTGGCAAGAAGGTTTGTATGGAGGGTGTGGAAACAGACTATCAAAATCAACTGGTTAAAGAGGCAGGCTGTGATTTGATTCAGGGCTACTATCATTATAAACCTATGGAACTGGACGATATGTATTATTTGATTGCAAATCAAAAAGAGGAGAATGCGGATTTGGATTGAGTTAATGAAGGATAGCACAAAAGGTATGTTGTATTGCTGGATATTAACACAGAAAAGTTTATGTGATATAGGAAAAAGCCAAGAATCCAGAATTAGGATAAATCTATGGGAAAAAAGTAAAGGGAATAAGATAGTCTTATTCCCTTGTAGATTTTGAGAAAGGGCAAGGAGATTTTTGAATATATACTAATATTTTTTATGGAAATATAAGAAGCAAAGGTACAGTAACAGTGCATTTCCAGAAAGAACAAAAGACAGAAAAGTTCCAAATTCTGGTGCAAATATGCCCACAACAAGAATCAGTAGAAACTGAAACAGGAAAGAGAGGGCGGCAAAACCTGCATAGGCTTCCTTAGCAATAAATATGTTCCGTTCATCAGTTTGTTGGATTTCTGCACATTTTTGTTTTTCATGGTTTCTGAGAAGTATGGACCACTGTACAATTCTTACCAGACTGACAGCCAGAATCCCAAATCCAAGTCCTGTATAAGTATCATTTGTATAAATTCCTTTTCTGCGTAGAATCAGTGTAGCCAATCCGGCAAGAAACAGGAAAACATAGTAAATCAGACTATTTCGGCTTTTTCTTTGAAATGTTGTTTGCATAATTCTCATCCTTTCTGTTCTTCATCATCAAAGAGAAAAATGTCTTCAATGGTAAGGTGGAAAAATACAGCAATTTTGTGTGCCAACAAAAGGGATGCGGTATATTTTCCGACTTCCAGTGAAGTAATGGTTTGCCTTGTGACACCGACCGCAAGGGCAAGTTCTTCTTGGGATAATTTGTGCTCTTTTCGTAGCTGTGCGATTTTTGTTTTCATAAGCATCTCCTTTCTGCAAAGCAGGCTTTGCATTTTTAGTATAGCAAACTTTGCAAAAAATGTCAAGCGAGCTTTGCAAATTTGCAAAAAGTATTTTTTACAGAGAAAAATGTCAAAAAAGAAAGAGGACTCCCCAAAGAAAGAAAAACTTTCATGTTGCCCTATTTTGGAAAAGTTTGTATAATAAAAATGAAACATTTAGGATGAAACAATAAAATGGAGGTTGAAAATTTGATGATACGGAAAAAATACTTGCTTTGCTGTGCCATGATACTGCTGTTGTCCCTTTTTACAGGATGCGAAAAGGAAAAGGCAGAAAATGAGGTGCGTTTGGATGCTTATGGCATTTCCTATGAAGCACCGAAGTTGTGGACAGAAGGAGAAAATATCAATCTAATGCCTTTTCACGGCATAGACGAGGACGGAGATATTTATGGCAAATTGTTATATACTTTTGCACCAGATGAAAATATGGACGAACTGAATAATTTGGAATCAGAAATTCCTATGGAAGAATTGATGACACCTCTTTTTGAGTTTCTGGTGGTAAAAGAAGATAAGCTGGAAACGAAGTCTTTGACAGAAGAAAAAGAAAAGTATTTACAGTGTGAGGAACTGCCTGCAAAGAAAGGGTTTCACTTCTTTTTCTTAACAGAACCCAAAGAAGGAACAGTGCATTTTTCTAAAGAAGCAAAAGCTGTTTATCAGGAACTGCAAAACAGCTTGAAGGATTTAAAAGCATCCATCAAGACATTTCCACCGGTTCCCCCCAAACCTGATGAATCGGGGGAAAAATTGAGCAAAGAAGAAATTGAAAAAATGAATCAGGAATATTTTAATTTCATTTCCAAGGATTTGGCAGGTGAAACGGTTTTAAGTAGTATGTATCAAGAACATAATATTACGATGATTAACTTCTGGGCGTCCTATGCCTATCCGGATATTAACGAACTGCCAGAACTACAAAAGCTTTATACAACCATACAGGACAAGCATCCGGATATGGATATGATTCAGGTTATTATTGATACACCGGATGCGGCAGCGGAGGAAGCAGCACGCAAGGCATATGCGGAAAACGGCGTAACTTTTACTGGTGTCACCTTAAATCCTGATATGGCATCTTGGGTTTTGGACAACGTAAAGGGACTGCCTACAACGATTTTTGTCGATGGTTCAGGGAAAATATTGGGAGAACCCATCGAAAAATCCCATACAGCAGATTTTTACCTGGCAGAAATGCAAAAGCGTTTGGGACAGTAAATATTTGATTTGTGTATATTATGGTTTTTTGTATAAGTACCATTTGTAAATTATAGTAAGAGAGAGGAGTGTTCATTTGCAAGATATAAGGTTAGAAGAAAAGATGAGAAATTTGGCAGCATCATATATTTATCAGGATGCAGTAAGCAGTTTGCTTCTTTTGCTTGTCAGTGTAACAGAAGATATGGAAAAGGGAGAACAGGCATTACCTTTTCCTATTCATGAAGATATTTTGACACTGAAAAAAGAAGTTTTGGATATGTTAATTACTTTGGAAGATAAGCTGGGAACAGAGGAAGAAGAACGCAGTGCATTACTGGAAAAATGTGTTGCCATGAAGGAAAAACTCTTTTCTATTTATGAAACCGTTTGCAGTTATACCTCCCAGTGCAATCTTCTGATGACTGTGGCAGGGGACGAAATCTGCTTGCGGAAATATAAAGAAGAAAAGATATCTGGTGATGGAGTAGATTGGTCATTGTTTTATGCGGACTGCCGTGCTTTTTTGGAAAGCAGCGAATCCATTTGGGAAAAGCAGAATCGTATGGGGATGCTTTTGGGGTGTTTACCTATGCGTGTGGCAAGAGAAAAGTATTATGGGAAAATACAAGATAGTCTGCGTATGGCATTTGCAGGACAAAGCAAAGAATTTATAGAAAAGTCTCTTCGTTCCTTTCTGTATTTCAGTGCACCTACAGATAATACCCTGTATGGTAAGTATTTCCCTGAAATTGCAGAGTGGTTGCAGAAAAAAACACAGATTCTGCCTTACAAATTGGAAAATGAGGAGCTCAAGGAACTCTATGATGAATTGACTGGTCTTGCAGAAAGTCTAGGTGAGATACAGGACTATTTTGACTGTCTGTTCCATGACATTCAATCTTTGATTCTGTTGCTTTATTTAACATTTAATTTTGCAGAATTGACAGAAGGTGATTCTGCTCATGCTGATTTGTATTATACCATCTGTGAATTTATCAAAGGGGAAGCGGATGAAACAGAAAGAGAGGCTTATCTGGAAGTTTTGAATGAACGTCTGGAAAGGGCATTGGTTCCTGTTTTGGACAAAGCAAATGACATTTATGGAGAAGCACAAAAACTGCTGCAAAAAGCAGAAAATACAGAAGCGTTTTCAGAAGATACGCAGAAAATGCTGTTTAGCATGGAATTTATTCGGGAATGTTTTTACATTGAATTGGAAGAAGCCCTGTTTGATGTACGTTTTGTGGAGGAACTTCCGCCTGCTTCAGAGGAAGAAAAAGAAAGGTTATTTGCCGAATTTATTCAAAAAACAAGAGCATATCTGGAAACATTGCCGCCGACTGTCCGAAAAGCAGCCATGCGGAATTTATCCGGGGCACTGCCATCTTCCGATTCCGTAGAAGATATGATGGCACATTTGATAAATATTGTAGATGAAACGATTTCTCCTGAGGAAAAAGCAGTTATCGTAAATAAGATAGGCACAGTTTTTGAAGAAAACGGCTATGAACCGATTGTGTCAGAGGCAGAAACGGAAGAAGGACATGACAGCTGTGGCTGCGGACACGACCATCATCACGGAGATAGCTGTGGCTGTGGACATAATCACCATCACGGAGATAGCTGTGGCTGCGGACACGACCACCATCATGGAGATAACTGCGGCTGCGGACACGACCACCATCATGAATAAGGAGGCACACAATGACATTTGCATTTAATCATTATAATTATAATGTGTTGGACTTGGAAAAAAGTATGGCTTTTTATGAAAAGGCATTGGGTTTAACAGAAGTAAGAAGAAAAGAAGCTCCCGATGGCAGTTGGAAACTGGTTTATCTGGGAGATGGCAGCAGTGATTTCTTGTTGGAACTGACGTGGGTGAAGGAACGCACAGAGGCTTATAATCTTGGTGAAAATGAATTCCATCTGGCTTTTGTTACCGATGATTTTGAAGCGGCACATCAAAAACATCAGGAAATGGATTGTATTTGTTTTGAAAATCCTGAAATGGGGATTTATTTTATTCATGACCCGGATAATTATTGGCTGGAAATTCTGCCTCCCCATATGAAATAAGGGACTGTATGCAGTATTCGTAAATGTTGAAACCGCCGTAAAAGAGCAAAACGGCGGTTTTTGAAATGAGAGAGGAGTTTTGCCTTTTATGCATAATTTTTTATTATCGTTTATGTTGAGTATTCCTGGAATATTGGTAGCAACTACGGTACATGAATTTGTCCGAGCCATGGCATCTACTGCCTGTGGAGATAGACTGCCCAAGGAGCAGGGAAGACTGACGCTCAATCCCGTTAAACATTTTGAGCCTATTGGTTTTTTGCTGATGTTTTACAGTGGCGGATTCGGTTGGGGAAAGCCTGTAGAAACCAGTGCATTATATTATAAAAACAGAAAAAAAGATACACTTCTTGTGGCAATTTTGCCTTCTGTTGTCAATCTGCTTTTGGCAGTTGTTTTTTTGGCTATATACCAAAATACAAGAGGAATGCTTCCGCCCATAGTATCCATTATCATTGATTATCTCTGCTACTACAATGTAGGGATTGCAGTATATAATCTGTTGCCTGTATCTCCTATGGATTGTGTTAAGGTATTGTCTGTGACACTGCCTGCGAATCAGTATTTTAAGTATCTGCAATACGAAAAACCTATACAAATGATATTCCTGTTCTTGTTATTCTTTGGTATGTTTAACGGCATTTTCCATACATTGATTTTTGGCGTTACAAAGCTCTTGGGACATTTGTTTTTTATACTGTAAAGGAGCGGTGCTGTGCAGAGTGTAACAATACGATTAGATGCATTTGAAGGCCCTTTGGATTTGCTTTATCACCTGATAGAAAAAAACGAAATTGATATATACGATATTCCCATTGCGAAGTTGACAGATCAATATCTGGCTTATCTGGACAAGGCAGAGGATAGGAATATGGACGGTGTCAGTGAATTTGTCGTTATGGCGGCAACACTTTTGGAAATCAAAAGCAAAATGCTTTTACCAAAGCCAAAGGCTAGTGCAGAAGAAAGGGAAGAAGAACCGGACCCCCGAGAAGAACTGGTGAAACGCCTTTTGGAATATAAAAAAATTCGAGATGTTGCTAATCAATGGAAGGAACGGGCGGAAACGGCAGCAATGGTTTTTTATAAAAAGCAGGACCGTGCCGTGGAAAAGTTAAAAGAAAAAGAAGAACAGCCGCTTTCGGACTTTTTACAAGGCATTACGCTTTCGGATTTGTATCATGCCTTTCAGGAGGTTATGCGTCGGCAAGAAGCCAGAACAGATCAAGTGAGAAGTTCTTTCCGTTCTGTAGAGCGAGATTTGTTTACCATACAAGATAAAATGGAGTATATCCGTGACCTTTTGATTTTGCAACCGAAAATTTTGTTTTCTTCTATGTTTCGTCCCCGCACAAAAAAGATGGAAAAGGTTGTCACCTTTCTTGCGTTATTGGAACTGATGAAGACAAAAGAAGTATGGGTAGAGCAGGAAAAAACATTTGGCACGATTTATATCAAAGGATATGAAAAGGAGGAAAACGTATGAGAATGTCACAACTGGAAGCGGTGGTGGAATCCCTTCTTTTTATATCAGGGGAAGCGGTAAAGCTGAAAGCTATCGCAGATACCATTGAAATGGATCAAGCAACGACAAAAGCCATTGTGGAATCACTTGCTGAACAGTACGAAAAAGAAAAAAGAGGGATTCGTATTGTAGAAATAGACGGTGCTTATCAAATGTGTACGGCGGCAGACTGTTTTTCTTATATCCGCAATATGTATAAAACACCCCAAAGACAGGGACTGACCCAGTCTCTTTTGGAAACCCTTGCGATTATTGCCTATAAACAGCCAATTACAAAAGGGCATATTGAGGAGATACGGGGCGTCAGTGCAGATCACGCAGTTAACAAATTGGTAGAAAAAAAACTGGTTTGTGAAGTAGGCAGAATGGATGCACCGGGGAAACCTCTTCTTTTTGGAACAACAGATGATTTTTTGCGATATTTTGGGTTTACTTCCCTACAGGAACTGCCGCCTTTGGAGGAAGAGGAAAGACAAGAAAGTACAAAATAGAATTTCAAAAAGGAGCGAAGAGAGCGTACTTTTGCCATATTTGCGAAGGTACGTTTTTTTATGGAAACGCTGTTTTGAGTGGACATAAACCTTTTTTTCCTCGAATAGAATATTGCGGGAGGGGATAAGATGTGAAAAGAATCGGAAGTCTTTTTTTGGCAGCAGTATTGCTTTTACAAGGGTATCCTGTGTGGGCGGCAGAAGGGGTAGAGCCGCAGGTAGCAGCACAGGGAGCCGCTTTGGTGGACGGCACAAGCGGACGGCTTCTCTGGGGGAAAAATGAGAGCGTGCAAATGGAAATGGCAAGCACAACGAAGATTATGACTGCGATATTGGTATTGGAGCGGTGTGAACCCAAAGAGATTGTTACGATAAGCAGTCATGGGGCAAACCAGCCGAAGGTGCATATGGGATTGGTCAAAGGGGAGCAGTGGTATGCAGAGGATTTGCTGAAAGCAATGATGCTGAAATCTTATAATGACGCAGCAGTTGCTTTGGCAGAACATATTTCAGGCAGTGTGGAGGAATTTTGCAAGGAAATGACAGAAAAAGCAAGAAAAATCGGTGCAGTAGATACAGTTTTTGGCTCACCAAATGGATTGGACAGCCATTTAACGAAGGAACAGCATCATTCTACAGCTTATGATATGGGCATTATCACAGGTTATGCCTTGCAGAATCCCCAGTTCCGGGAAATTGCATCACTGCCGTCTTATACATTTTCCGATGTTTCCGGTAAGAAAACACATACAGCAGTCAATACAGACCGTTTTTTACAGATGTATAGCGGTGCATTGGGTGTAAAAACAGGGTATACCAATAAAGCAGGAAATTGCTTTGTGGGGGCAGCAGAACGGAATGATATCACCCTTGTGAGTGTAGTTCTTGGCTGTGGTTGGGGCAAAAAAGGAAGAGAGCAGAAATGGAAGGATACAGCGGCTTTGATGGATTTTGGTTTTGATACTTATGCAAAAACAACCTTATGCCAAAAGGGGAGTAAAGCCGGAAGTGTTGCGGTAAACCGCTCTCCTGTAGATTCTGTAGACTGCGTTCTGGGTGCAGGGTATGAAGGTATTTTTTCCAAAGCAGAAAGAAAGCAGGTGGAAATTATACCCCAGTTACCCAAGTCGGTTTCTGCTCCTGTGGAGAAGGGAACAAAATTGGGAAAGGCGAAGATTGTCCTTGGAGATACTGTTTTAGTAGAAATTCCTCTTTTTGCCGCAGAAGATGCCCCTACCTACAAGCTCTCCCAATGGCTGCGGATTTTGGCAAAGGATTGGTGTAGGTGGCAAAAGTATTTAGCCCTTTGACTTTCTCGCCATTCTCCTGTATACTGATGGAACATAAAGGACGGAGGAGAAAGCATGGAAGAAAGACTGCAAAAATTTTTGGCAGAGGCAGGCATTGCTTCGAGAAGAAAAGCGGAAATGCTCATACAGCAAGGTAGAGTGCAGGTAAATGGTAAGGTCATTAAGGAAATGGGCTGTAAAATCGACCCGGCAAAAGATAAAATTACTTTTGAGGGTCGGGTGGTAAAAAGAGAGGCGGAAGAAAAGGTATATCTCATGCTTCATAAGCCGGAAGGTTATGTGACAACAGCAAAGGAGCAGTTTGGCAGACCTGCGGTTCTGGATTTGATTCATGGGGTGAAAGCGCGTATTTTTCCTGTGGGCAGATTGGATTATGACACATCAGGGTTGCTGCTTTTGACCAATGACGGAGATTTGACGTATAAACTGACACATCCAAAGCATGATGTGGATAAAACCTATATTGCAAAGCTTTACGGTGTACCAGATGCTATGGATTTGCAGAAATTCCGAAGAGGTGTGATCATCGACGGCAGAAAAACAAGACCTGCTAAAATTCAGATAATGGAAAAAGATAAAGACCAAAGATTCTGTATGGTAGAAATCATTATCCATGAAGGGAAAAATAGACAGGTTAGAAAAATGTGTGAAGCCATTAAGCATCCTGTTGCCCAGCTCAAACGTGTAGCAACAGGGGAGTTGCAGCTGGGGGATTTGAAAAAAGGCAAATATCGCTTTTTAACGGAAAAAGAAATAAAGTATCTGCAAAAGCTGTAAACAGAAAAAGTGGTTTTTATCCCTTTTTGAAAATGCGGAAGGATTTTCCAAACCCTTCCGCAATGGGAATTCACTTCTCATGAGGAAAAGCAGAAGTTTCAAGGCTTTTTTTGCCATGGAAACTTCTGCTTTTCCTTCTGTATGCCCGTCAAAGCCTGGCATGAAATGAGGCTTTGACGAAGGGGACGACTTTGTCGGCACCCTCAAGTCTTGATTATTGCTTATTTTGTTTTATTCTGCATGGTCTACTTCATGCATATGGTTGATTAAATCCAGTACTTTGTTGCTATAACCCCATTCGTTATCATACCAGCTGACCAGTTTTACAAAGTGGTCATTAAGTGCAATACCTGCCTTTGCATCGAAAATTGATGTGTGGGAATCGGAAAGGAAGTCGGAAGATACGACATCTTCATCTGTATAGTCCATAATGCCCTTCATTTCATTTTCGCAGGCGTGTTTTACTGCAGCTTTGATTTCGTCGTAGGTTGCAGGTTTTTCTAAACGGCAGGTTAAGTCTACAACAGAAACGTCAATGGTTGGTACACGGAAGGACATACCGGTCAGTTTACCATCTAAATGGGGAATAACCTTGCCTACAGCTTTTGCGGCTCCCGTACTGGAAGGGATAATGTTTGTACCTGCAGCACGTCCGCCTCTCCAGTCCTTTTTGGTAGGACCGTCTACAGATTTCTGCGTTGCGGTTGTAGAGTGTACGGTAGTCATCAGACCTTCCACAATGCCAAAGTTGTCGTCGATAACTTTGGTAAGCGGTGCAAGGCAGTTTGTTGTGCAAGATGCGTTGGAAACAACCAGCATATCTTTTGTATAGTCGTTGTGGTTTACCCCCATAACAAACATTGGTGCATCGGGAGAGGGTGCAGAAATGATGACCTTTTTTGCACCGCCGTTAAAGTGTGCAGAAGCTTTTTCTGTTGTAGTAAAAAGACCGGTTGCTTCCAATACATATTCAGCATCTACGCTGTCCCAGGGAATTTCTTTGGGGTCTGCAATATTGAATACCTTTACTTTGTGACCGTCTACAATGAGATAACCGTCTTTTCCTGAGATTTCACCACGAAAACGACCATGAGCAGAGTCGTATTTCATCATGTAAACCATGTAGTCGATGTCAATAAAAGGGTCATTGACAGCTACCACATCTACATCTCCTCTTTCGATTGCGGCACGAAACACCAATCGGCCGATACGCCCAAAACCATTGATACCAATTTTTACCATATTATATTCCTCCTCTTTTCTTTGTAAACAGCGGAAGCTGCTCTATCAAAATTCTGCCCTTTTGTGCAATATGATATTCGGCATGGCAGTTATTCCACAATTTGAATATTAGTATAACATACTTCTATTC
>JAHHTX010000053.1 GCA_020024255.1 Anaerotignum sp. | reverse complement strand
CTATATTGTATATTATCTTATAAAAAATGACGAGTTTACACAAAGATTTTTTATGGAAATAGAAAAAAATTATGTTTTTTATCACGCAGAAATCTGTTATAATGAGTAAGAGCAACAATAATATGAATATGTTGCAAAACTATTTTATTGCTAATCAGCAACGAATGTAAAAGGAGGAATTAAAATGAAAAAGAAATTTTTGGCGCTTTTGATGGCGTCAGTCATGATGTTGGGTCTTGCGGCTTGTGGTGGCACAGACAACGCAGAAAAAGACGCCGATGCAGCGTCCGCAGAACTGCCTAAAGTTGGGGTATTGATTTACAAGTATGATGACACATACATCTCTACTGTAAGAAATGCACTGACAAAAGCCTTGGACGGCAAAGCTGTGATTGAAATGCAGGATGGTAAAAATGACCAGGCTACACAGAATGACCAGCTTGATGTTATGATTGAAAAAGGTGTGGACGTACTTTGTGTAAACATGGTTGATGCAAAGGCTGCAAGCGGCGTTGTAGAAAAAGCATCTGCAGCAGGTATTCCTACAATCTTCTTCAACAGAGAACCAGATTCCGACACAATTAAAACATACGATAAAGCTTGCTTTATTGGTACAAATGCAGCAGATGCAGGTAAAATGCAGGGCGATATCATCAAAGAAATCTTTGATGAACATCCTGAATATGATTTAAACGGTGATGGTAAGATTCAGTACACCATGTTCCAGGGTGAACCTGATAACCCTGAAGCTATTGCTCGTACAAAATACAGCGTAGATCAGGCTGTTGCAAATGGTCTTCAGATGGAACAGGTTGGAGAAACACAGGTATGTAACTGGGATACAGAAACAGCACAGAAGGCTATGGAAGCAATCTTGGCTGCAAACGAAGGTAAAGTAGAACTTGTTATTGCAAACAATGACGGTATGGCAATTGGCTGTATTGCAGCTCTGTCCAACATCGGCTACAACACAGGTGCAGAAGGTGCTCCTTTCGTTCCTGTTATCGGTGTAGACGCAACAGACGCAGCAAAAGATGCTATTTCTAAAGGTCAGATGAGTGCAACTGTTCTGCAGGATGGTGAAGCAATGGGTAACGCAATCGCAGCAGTTGCTCTGAACGCAGCAGCAGGTGCTGACTTCTTGGAAGGCACAGAATATGCGTTTGATGATACAGGTATTGCAGTTCGTATTCCTTACGCTCCTTACAAAGGCTAATACTTTTTTTGTGGAGATATAAGGATAAATCATTTTTCGCACAGTGGGGTTTTCCTCACTGTGCGTTCTGACATAAAGATTGTACGAAAAAATAGCCGAGAAAGAAAGGAAACAAAATGCTTTATCAAACAAAAGAAGGTATAATAAAGGAAGTGTGGTGAAGGCAATGAACGACAGACAATATATATTGGAAATGACAGATATCGAGAAGCAGTTTCCCGGTGTAAAAGCACTGGATCATGCTATGTTGAAATTGCGTCCTGGAACCGTTCATGCTTTGATGGGAGAAAATGGGGCAGGAAAATCAACCTTAATGAAATGTTTGTTCGGTATTTATAAACAGGACAGCGGTTCGATTTTTATAGATGGTATGGAAACCGCTTTTTCTGGTCCCAAAAATGCACTGGATAATGGCGTTGCCATGGTGCATCAGGAATTGAACCAGGTATTAAAACGCAGTGTAATGGAAAATATTTGGCTAGGCAGATTTCCAAAAGAAATGGGACTCGTCAGCCACAAAAAAATGTATGAAGAAACACAAAAGGTATTCGATGAACTCGATATACCGGTAAACCCTAAGACTATAATCGGCAAACTCAGCGTATCTCAAAGACAAATGGTTGAAATCGCAAAGGCCGTATCATATAATGCAAAGATTTTGGTTTTGGACGAGCCAACTTCGTCCTTGACACATGAAGAAGTAGAGCACTTGTTCCGTATTATCAATAAACTGCGGGACAGAGGCGTTGCTATGGTTTATATCAGTCATAAAATGGAAGAAATTTTGCAGATTTCTGATGATGTTACCATTATGCGTGATGGTAAATGGATTGCAACAGAAAGTGCAAAAGCGTTGACAACGGATAAGATTATTCAGCTTATGGTTGGACGTGATTTGACAGAACGTTTCCCGCCCAAGACAAACAAACCCGGTGAAATACTTTTAGATGTAAAAAATCTTACGGGGAAATATATGCCTTCTTGTATTGATGTTAACTTCCAGCTTCGAAAAGGCGAAATATTGGGTGTAGCTGGACTGGTAGGAAGCAGAAGAACAGAACTCTTGGAGACTATATTTGGTATTGCACATCATGAAAGCGGTGAAATACTGAAAGATGGCAAAAGAGTAGTCAATAAGAATGCAAAAGATGCCATTAAAAACGGTTTTGCCATGTTGACAGAAGAACGTCGTGCTACAGGCATTTTTGGTGGCATGAGTATTCAGTTTAACTCTGTAATTGCCAATATCAAGAATTACAGGAGAGGATTGTTCCTTTCCAGTAGTAAAATGAGAGAAGATACTGCATGGGTGATAGACAGTATGCATGTAAAAACGCCTAGCCAAAAGACACACATCAAAACACTCTCCGGTGGGAATCAGCAGAAGGTGATCATTGGCAAATGGCTTCTTACAAAACCAGACATTCTACTTTTGGACGAGCCTACAAGAGGGATTGATGTAGGTGCAAAGTATGAAATTTATCAGCTTATTATAGATTTGGCACAAGAGGATAAAGGTGTTATTGTGGTATCTTCTGAAATGCCTGAACTACTTGGTATTTGTGACCGTATTCTGGTTATGAGCAATGGTCATCTTACAGGGATTGTAGATGCAAAAAATACGTCGCAGGAAGAAATCATGACCCTTGCGGCGAAGTATGTATAATTGGGGAGGTAAAACAATGGATAAAACAAAAACCTGGCAGGAATTTCTGCTGGACTATGCCTTATACATTATTCTTGGGATTATGATTATCGGCGTTGTCATTGCAGATAAATCCTTCCTTAGTATGAATAACTTTTTGAAAATTTTGACACAGGCATCCACAAGAGGTATTTTGGCACTCGGGGTTGCAGGGCTTATTGTATTGGCAGGGACAGACCTTTCTGCCGGTCGTGTACTTGGTTGTGGTGCTGCAGTTTCTGCATCTTTGCTTCAGAGTATGGATTACGCATCTCGTATGTATCCCAATTTGGATACATCTCATCCTTTATTTTTACTGGTGCCATTGTTCTTGTCCATCATTGTTTGTGTGGCATTCTCACTGCTGAACGGTTTTGGTGTAGCCAAGCTGCATATGCACGCATTTATCATTACCTTGGGGACGCAGCTCATTGCATATGGTGCATTGTGTCTGTATATTGACAGCCAGAAAGGTGGGGCACAGCCCATTGCCAGTCTGGATAAAAGATACCTTGAATTAGTAAATGGTAAATTTTTTGGTGTATTCCCACATTTGATTTTGTTCCTGATTATTTGTGCAGTTGTGATGTGGTTTATCTGGAATAAAACGACACTGGGGAAAAATATGTTTGCCATTGGCGGTAATCCAGAGGCGGCAGCCGTATCCGGTGTAAATGTAGCGAAAAATATTATGCTGATTTATCTTGTTGCAGGTATTTTGTATGGGATTGCGGCATTCTTGGAAGCAGGTCGTATCCAGAGTGTTACAACTGCTACAGGTACAAACTATGACTTAGATGCGATTTCCGGTTGTGTAATTGGTGGTGTATCCTTCTCCGGTGGTGTTGGTACCATACCCGGAATTTTGATAGGTGTTGTTATTTTGCAGGTAATTAACTACAGCTTGTACTATCTGGGCATCAATGCTTATTTGCAGTATATCATCAAAGGTTTGATTATTATTCTTGCTGTTGCGATTGACGTACGAAAATATATTGCAAAGAAATAAGAATGGGTATGGAAGTACCGTAATGGACAATGTCCCCCGTATGCCGATATTCGGTGACGGGGGAATTGTTGCAATAAGCAATAAGGATGGGAGGAAGTTTGTGGAGGAATATAAGAATCAAGAGAATTTGACTGTGGAAGAGCTGGAGGAAAAACAACGGCAGTTAGAGGAACGAGAACGGGAATTGGACGAAAAGGCAAGTAAACTGCATAAGGCAGAAGATGCAATTGCAAAAGCAAAATACAACCTATATGACAGAATAGATGTATCACTGGGGACAATGAATAAAGTGGTAGCTGTACTGGCAGTAGCACTGGTGATTGCTCTTGTTGTTGGGATAGTTTATCGGTAAAAGAGAGGAATTGGGAACATGGTGAAAAATTGGAAAAAAGAAAGCCTGATGGCGGCATATCCTCGTTTTATGGAAAATGAGAATGTTTACCTGCGTCGTTTGCAAGATGTAGAAAATGGCTTTATAAAAATTTTTGGTACACAGCCGATGAGATTTTTTTCTGCACCAGGTCGTACAGAAATTGGTGGGAATCACACGGATCACCAAAAAGGATGCGTTTTGGCAGCGGCAGTGGATTTGGATATTGTAGGCGCAGCTTTGCCTAATGACAGCGGTGTAATTCGGATTTTTTCTGAGGGATATGGCATGGAAGAAATTCATTTGAATGACCTTGCAGATGTAAAAGAGGAAGAAAAAAATACAACGGCATCTCTGATTCGTGGCGTGGCAGCGAAAATCTGTGATATGGGATACACAGTAGGCGGATTTGATATGTATACCGTTTCCAATGTGTTGAAAGGCTCTGGAATTTCTTCTTCAGCAGCGTATGAAGTATTGGTGGGAACAGCAATCAGTAAAATGTATTGTGATGACAAATTAACACCAGTGGAGATTGCACAGATTGGGCAATACGCAGAAAATGTGTATTTTGGAAAAATGAGTGGACTTATGGATCAGATGGCTTCCTCTGTGGGTGGCGTGGTTGCCATTGATTTCAAAGACAATGAAAATCCCGTTGTAAAAAAATTACTGTTTGATTTGGAAGGACTTGGATACCATCTTTGTATTGTAGACAGTGGTGCAGACCATGCCGATTTGTCTGATGAATATTCTGCAATTCCTATGGAAATGAAAGAAGTGGCAGCATATTTTGGCAAAACTTGTTTGCGTGAAGTAACAGTAGAGCAGTTTTTAAAAAATATGGCAGAAGTGAGAGCAAAAGTAGGAGATAGGGCGACACTGCGTGCTTATCATTTCTTTATGGACAATCAAAGAGCCATTGACGAGGCAATGTATCTGGAAACAGGAAACTTTGATAAATTTTTTGAAACCGTCACAGCATCAGGATATTCTTCTTTTATGTATTTGCAAAATGTGTATGTCAGTGGCAGCATCAAGCAACAAGAAGTTGCATACACGTTAATGGCGGCACAGGCAGCATTGCAGGGAAAAGGTGCATTCCGTGTGCATGGTGGTGGTTTTGCAGGCACCATACAAGCATTTGTACCCAATGATATTTTAAATCATTTCGTTGCACAGATGGAAGATGCAGTGGGAAAAGGTTGTTGTCATGTGTTGTCCATCAGACAGGCTGGTGGTATCGAATTGGAGAAGGAGTGAGAAAAGTATGGCAATTTTAGTATTAGGTGGTGCAGGTTATATTGGTTCACATACCGTATATGCACTTTGTGAAGCGGGCAGAGAAGTAGTCGTAGTGGACAATCTGGAAACTGGGCATAAGGAAGCAGTTCATCCTGAAGCAAAGTTTTACCAAGGAGATATTTGTGATCAGCCTTTTTTGAATGGCGTTTTTGAGAAAGAAAACATTGAGGCAGTTATTCATTTTGCCGCATATTCTTTGGTAGGGGAAAGCGTAGAAAACCCCCTCAAGTATTATGAAAATAATCTATGCAAAACAAGAGCTATGCTGGAAGTTATGGTAGAGTGTGGCATAGATAAATTTGTTTTTTCCTCTACAGCGGCAACTTATGGAGAGCCGGAACGTGTGCCGATTATGGAAAATGACCATACGGAACCCACAAATCCTTATGGCGAAACAAAATTGGCAATGGAAAAAATGTTTAAATGGACAGCAAAAGCAAGCGGACTGCGATATGTATCATTGCGGTATTTCAACGCTTGCGGTGCACATAAAAGCGGCAATATTGGGGAAGCACATCATCCAGAAAGTCATTTAATTCCACTGATTTTGCAAGTGCCAAACGGACAGAGAGAGTTTATAAGCATTTTCGGCAACGATTATCCCACTCCAGATGGTACCTGCATTCGTGATTACATTCATGTAACAGATTTGGCAGAAGCACATATTCTGGCAGTAGACTACCTCTTAAAGGGTGGAGAAAGTAACATTTTCAATCTGGGCAATGGCGTTGGATTTTCCGTTCGAGAGGTTATCGAAACAGCAAGAAAGGTAACAGGGCACCCCATTCCGGCAAAGGAAGTGGAACGGCGTGCCGGCGACCCTGCACAGCTGATTGCATCTAGTGAAAAGGCGAAAAAGGTGCTGGGTTGGAATCCTACACATGACAGTTTGGAAGAAATTATCGCCTCTGCGTGGAATTGGCACAAAAATCACCCAAAGGGGTTTTAAGGGAAGGAAATGAATTATGATAGAGAAGGCAATTCGGGATTTGGCATTGTATGGTGTGAGAAAAGAATTGATTGCAGATGCAGATGTTCCTTTTGTGATCAACCATCTTTTGGAAGAAATGAAACTGGACACATACACAGAGCCAGAAGGTGCAGTGGAGGAAGATCTGGAAAAAATACTTGCAGTTCTTCTGGACTATGCCTGTGAAAAGGAAATTATTCCTGATAGCATTGTATATCGGGATTTATTGGATACAAAGCTTATGGGCATATTGACTCCTTTTCCCAGAGAAGTAATCAGGACATTTCAAGATTTGTGGAAAGAAGACCCCCAAAAAGCAACAGACTGGTATTATGATTTCAGTCAGAATACTGACTATATTCGTCGGTATCGTATAAAGAAAGACGTGCGTTGGAAAACGAAAACCGCATATGGGGAAATGGATATTACCATTAACCTTTCTAAGCCGGAAAAAGATCCTAAAGCCATAGCAGCAGCGAAAAATGCACCCCAGAGCGGTTATCCCAAGTGTATGCTTTGCAGAGAAAATGAAGGATATGCAGGCAGAGTCAATCATCCTGCAAGACAAAACCATCGTATTATTCCTGTGGAAATTGCAGGAAATCATTGGTTTTTCCAGTATTCTCCCTATGTGTACTATAACGAACACTGTATTGTGTTTAACGGACAGCACATTCCGATGAAAATAAATCGCAATGCTTTTGAAAAGATGTTTGATTTTATTGACTTTCTGCCACATTATTTTGTAGGCTCTAATGCAGACCTTCCCATTGTGGGCGGCTCTATCCTGTCACATGACCATTTTCAGGGAGGACGGTACACCTTTGCAATGGAACGGGCAGAAATTGAGCAGTATTACACATGGAAGGAATTTCCCGATGTGGAAATGGGGATTGTGAAATGGCCTATGTCTGTCATTCGTATGCGCCACAAGAAAAAAGAAGTATTGGTGGAGGCAGCAGACCGTATTTTGACAAGTTGGCGGGCATATACAGACGAAGAAGCCTTTATTTTTGCAGAAACCGACAGCGAACCCCATAATACGATTACGCCTATTGCGAGAAAGCACGATGGGTTGTACGAATTAGATTTGGTACTGCGGAATAATATAACAACAGAGGAACATCCTCTTGGTGTATATCATCCGCATTGCCACCTGCATCATATTAAGAAAGAAAATATTGGTTTGATTGAAGTTATGGGGCTTGCGGTTCTGCCTGCAAGATTGAAAGAGGAAATGGAAATGCTCAAAAATGCCATTTTGCAGGGAGATGACCTGTATAAAAATGAAAAGACTGCACCTCATGCACATTGGGCAGAAAAATTTTTAGCAAAGTATGATGCGGTAAATGCAGAAAACTTAGACGATATTATCCATGAGGAAATTGGACAGGTATTTGCAGAAGTTCTGGAAGATGCAGGGGTGTATAAAAGAACAGAAACAGGCAAAATGTATTTTGACCGTTTTATGCAGCACTGCGGTGCAATGAAAAAGTAATCACGAAGGAGCAACAGCATGAAATATATATTCGGCATTGACGTAGGTGGTACAACGATAAAGATGGGCCTTTTTGACAGAGAAGGAAATCTTCTGGATAAATGGCAGATTCCAACAAATACAACACAAAAGGGAACCCATATTTTGCCCGAAATAGCAAGAAGTCTGCAAAAAAAACAGAAAGAACACCATATTTCCACAGAGGATATTTTGGGAGCAGGAGTCGGGGTTCCCGGCCCTGTTACTGCAGATGGCGTTGTAAATCACTGTATCAATTTAGGATGGAAAAAAGTTTCCGTTGTGGAAGAATTGGAGAATTTGACGGGTTTTTCTGTAGAGGCAGCCAATGATGCAAATGCAGCAGCACTGGGAGAGATATGGCAGGGCAGCGGTAAAGGATTCAATAGTGCTTTGCTTGTTACCATTGGCACAGGTATTGGCGGCGGTTTGGTTCTCAATGGAAAAATCCATACAGGTGCAACGGGTAGTGGTGGTGAGATAGGACATATATGTATCAATCCGACTGAAACCCTCCCTTGTACTTGTGGGAATTATGGCTGTATGGAACAATATACCTCTGCTACCGGCATTCTGCGAATGGCAAAACAGCGTCTGACAGAAACGAATGCCCCTTCTGTTTTGCGGCAGAAAAACCCATTGACAGCCAAGGATGTGCTAGATGGTGCAAAGGTCGGAGATGAGCTAAGCGTTGGGGTTATCGATACTATGGCAGAAATTATGGGGAGGACGCTTGCCATATGCTGTGCTGTTGTAGATGTGGAATTGATGATATTGGGCGGCGGTGTTTCCAAAGCCGGAACTTTTCTCTTGGAGCAGGTGCAAAAGTATTTTAAAAAATATGCCTTTCATACACAAAAGGATGTAAAATTCCGATTGGCAGTATTAGGAAATGATGCTGGCATTTATGGTGCAGCACGTTTGATGATATAAGGAGAGTGCAGGAATGGATATTACAAAACGTCTTTTCGGGCAGACAAAAACAGGTGAGGCTGTGTTTGCCTTTACGCTGAAAAATAAAAACGAAACTTCGGCTGTGGTGTTGACATATGGTGCAGCATTGCAGAGTCTCGTTTTTGCAGGAAAGGATGTGGTACTGGGGTTTGACCATATGGCAGAATATGAAGCACAAGACAAGTATATGGGGGCTGTTGTGGGACGTGTTGCAAATCGCATTGGTGGAGGCACATTTACACTGGGAGATACAGAATATCAGTTGTTCTGCAACAACGGTGCCAATCATTTACATGGCGGTGCAGAGGGCTTTAACCGAAAGAACTGGACGGCAGACATTGAAGAAGATGCCCTTTGCTTGCATTATACCAGTCATAATCAGGAGGAGGGCTATCCGGGTACTCTTTGTACAGAAGTTCGCTATTATTTAGATGATGAGGACAGACTGATTATGGATTATCAGGCAGTATGTGATATGGATACCTTAGTCAATTTGACCAATCACAGCTATTTTAACTTAAAAGGGCATGATGCAGGGAATATTGCAGGGCATACAGTGAAAATTCCGGCGGATTTCTATACGGAAAACGATGCAGATTCCCTGCCGACAGGAGTGATTGCTTCTGTGGAAGGAACACCGATGGATTTCCGTTTGCCTCATGAAATTCTGGAACGAATTGACGAAGATTTTGTGCAGCTCAAAAATGGCAATGGTTATGACCATAACTGGATTCCAAAAGGCTATGATGGAGAGAGTATGCGAGAGTGTGCATCGGCATATTGCAAAGAAAGCGGAATTTGTTTGGAGGTATTTTCCGACCAGCCAGGGGTGCAGTTTTATACTGGAAATTTTTTAGATGGAAACGTCAAAGGGAAAGACGGTGCTGTATATGGAAAACGCAGCGGTTTTTGTTTTGAAACCCAAGGATTCCCCAATGCCCCTGCCTATGGGCATTTCCCTTCCGCAGTTTTGCGTCAAGGAGAACTGTACCACCGAAAGACAGTATTTGCTTTTTCAAGAAAAGATACATAAACAGGCAGCTAACGAAAAGTGGCAACATAGAAGAAAGTAATTACATTTCAATATGCGTTGAAAGAAAAGGCATTTTGTTTCAGTTGCAAAAGGATAATTTCATAAAATCATCTAAAATCAATGTTTCTTGTCTAAATTGGAAAAAGAACGGAGGACAAATATCATGTTATTATTATCAAAAGAAGACATTAAAAAGGTATTTACCATGAAAGATGCTGTTGCTGCGGATAAAGAGGCATTTACACTATTCTCCCAAGGAAAAAGTGAAGTTCCACTTCGTACCAATATTCAAGCACCAAAGCATGAAGGTGCATTTTTATTTATGCCGGCATATGTGGAGGACTTGGAATGTGCATCATTAAAAGTGGTTAATGTTTTTCCGAAAAATATTGATAAAGGAATTCCGTCTGCACCGGCACAGGTACTCTTAATTGATGGCACAACCGGTGTGATTGTATCTGTATTAGATGGTACATATATTACGCAGCTTCGGACAGGCGCAGCAAGCGGAGTGGCATTTGATGTACTGGCAAGAAAAGATGCGAAAAAAGGTGCATTGATTGGAACAGGTGGGCAGGCTGCCACACAGCTGGAGGCAATGATGACAGTGCGTGACCTGGAAGAAATAAAAGTCTATGACATCAATGCAGAACGCACAGAGGCATTCGTAAAGGAAATGACAAAAGAACTTGCTTCCTATGGAACAAAAATTGTTGCGGCAAAAAGCTCAGATGAAGCAGTGGAAGATGCAGACATGATTGTTACGGTGACACCTGCTTCCAAACCGGTATTTGATGGTAATAAAGTTAAAGAAGGTGCGACAGTTAGCTGCGTTGGCTCTTACCAGCCCAATATGCAGGAAATGTCACCGGCGATTTTGACAAGAGCAAGCAAAATTTATTTTGATTCACAAGATGCTGTTTTGTCAGAGGCAGGCGATATTTTGATTCCCCTTGCAGACGGAATCATTACAAAAGAAGATTTTACAGGGGATATTGGAGAAGTTTTGCAAGGAAAAGTAGTCGGCAGAGAAAATGATAAAGAAATTATCGTATTTAAAACTGTAGGCATTGGAACACAAGACCTTGTTACAGCAAAATCGGTGTATGACAAGGCTGTGGAACAAGGCGTTGGCACAACATGGAACTAAATTTTTATTGATGTCATATAGGCATATGTGAATAGACAAGAAAGATTGAGGAATGCAGGGGTTTCCCTGCATTTTTTTTTATGGTATAATCCTCCGTATAAAAAAGAATTTTATTGAAAGGGGGAATAGGGTGAAACGATGGATGATGCGGAGAACGCCTGTTGGCACAGCGAAAATGTGCGAAGAAATGGGTATTGCCGCTGCAACAGCTTGTGCTTTATCCCACAGAGGGATTGTAGATGCAGAAAAGGCAGAAAAGTTTCTTAACCCCAATCTTTCCGATTTGTATGACGGGTATTTGATGAAGGACATGGAAAAAGGTCTGGAATTGGTGGAAAATGCCATAAAACAAGGGAAAAAGATTGCCGTATACGGAGATTACGACGTTGATGGTGTCATGAGCAGTACCATATTGACGAAGACGATAAAACGTTGTGGTGGAAATGTCATATATTATGTGCCCCACAGAAAAGAGGAAGGATACGGCTTAAATACAGATGCTGTGGCACATCTGGCGAAAGAAGGCGTAGAATTGCTGTTTACCTGCGACAATGGCATAGCAGCAGCAAAAGAAGTGGCATATGCCAAAGAAAGAGGCATGAAAGTTTTGCTGTTGGATCACCATGAACCACCTTTTGCAGAGGGACGAGATGGCAATTTTCGAGATGTTCTGCCTGATGCAGATGCTATTATCAACCCAAAACAGAGAAAGTGTACATATTCTTTTAATCTGCTTTGCGCAGCAGGCATTTCCTACAAATTCTCCTGTTTGCTTTTGCAGCGGTTCGGTATTTTCGACATGATATTGGAAAAGGAACTGCTTTCCTTTGCAGCAGTAGCAACGGTCTGCGATATTGTCGATTTATTGGAGGAAAACCGCATTTTAGTACAAGTTGGACTGAAAGAAATACAACATACGACAAATATAGGACTTCGTGTTTTACTGGAAGAAACGGGACTGGGCGAAAAACCAATAACAGAATACCATTTGGGTTTTGTTATTGGACCTTGTATCAATGCAACGGGTAGGTTGGAAGGTGCAGAACTTGCTGTGGAACTGTTTTGTGCAGAGGAAGAAGGAAAGGCAAGAGAAATAGCAAAGCATCTTGTTGTCCTTAACGAAGAACGGAAGAAAATGACGGAGGAAGCCGCAGAACGTATGGAGCAGCTTGTGGAAAAAAAGGAGCAAAAACAAAAGGTGCTTGTGCTGTATGATGCAAAGACAGATGAAAGCATTGCAGGGATTGTGGCAGGACGAATTAAGGACAAATATTACCAGCCGGTAATACTGCTGACAGAGGGGAAAGAAGGGGCAAAAGGTTCAGCAAGAAGTATTCCGCCATATCACATATTTGAATCATTGTTTGCCTGCAAGGAGCTTTTTACCAGATTTGGTGGTCATGCCATGGCGGCAGGGTTGTCTCTTCCTCATGAAAACATTCCTATTTTAGAAAAGCAGCTGAATGATGCCTGTGCATTAACAGAGGAAGATATGACACCGATCATGCGCCTAGAGAAACAGCTTGGCTTTGGAGAAATCAATTTGCATCTGGCAAAAGAATTGCAAATGTTAGCACCTTTTGGCAAGGGAAATCCTGCACCCTTGTTTGCGTCTAAAGGAATATGGGTAAAGCGACTGGATTTAATCGGAAAAAGGAGAGATATGCTCCGTATGACCTTGATGGAAGGGACAACAGGGAAATTGCTTACCGGTATTTCCTTTGATGGATATGATACATTACTGGAAATCCTGAAACGGTTGTATCCTGAGGAAAACTGTGATACCATAATAAAAAGAGGACAGCTGCCCATGGCTCTTGACATAGTATACCGTGTGGAGGTCAATACATATAACGGCATGGAGTCTGTGCAGCTCATGATACAGGACTTTAGAGAAACAAAATAGGAGGGAAAGAATGAATTTAAAGGACAAAATCAGAAATATCCCTGATTTTCCCGAAAAGGGTATTATTTTTCGAGATGTTACCACATTGCTCAAAGATGCAGAAGGTGTACAGGAAGCCATACAGTCTATGGAAAAGGTGCTGGAAGGCATTGATTTCGATTTGGTACTTGGACCCGAATCCCGTGGATTTATTTTTGGTATGCCCATTGCGTATAACATGAAAAAGGGCTTTGTTCCCATTCGGAAAAAAGGTAAACTTCCTGCAGAGGTCTTCAGCAGAGAATACGATTTGGAATATGGTACAGCCACCATTGAAATGCACAAGGACGCTCTGCAAAAAGGGCAAAAAGTCGTAATCGTAGATGATTTGCTGGCAACAGGCGGTACGGCTAAGGCTATTGTGGAAATGGTGGAAAGTGTTGGTGCAGAGGTTGTTGCCCTTGTATTCCTCATTGAATTGGATTTTCTGAAAGGCAGAGATGCTTTGCATGACTATAACATAAAAAGTATCTTGCATTATTGATTGCACATATGCAGAAATGGGAGAAAAATTGAAAAAAATGCTTGCATCAATGAGAAAAGTGTGGTAAAATCATTCATGTTGATTACGGACGGTCCAATGTCATACAAAGTGTAGTGATAAGAACGTCTTTTGGGAAAGGAGAAATTGAAATGGATATTATCAGAGAACTGGAAAACGAACAACTGAAAAGCGAAGTGACTTCTTTTAACGTAGGTGACACAATTCGTGTTTACGCAAAAGTTGTCGAAGGTACAAGAGAAAGACTGCAGATGTTTGAAGGCGTTGTAATCAAAAGACAGGGCGGCGGCATCAGAGAAACTTTCACCGTAAGACGTATCGCTTCCGGCGTTGGCGTTGAAAGAACATGGCCCTTGCATTCTCCCAGAATCGACCGTATCGAAGTGGTAAGACGTGGTGTAGTAAGACGTGCAAAACTGTTCTACCTGAGAGATAAGGTTGGTAAGGCAGCAAAG
>JAHHTX010000052.1 GCA_020024255.1 Anaerotignum sp. | reverse complement strand
ACATGATTTCTGCAGGTGAACTTAGAAACGGCGTAACCATGGAATACGAAGGCGACGTATACAGCGTATTGGAATTTCAGCACGTAAAACCCGGTAAAGGTGCAGCTTTTGTCCGCACAAGACTGAAAAACCTGAAAACAGGTGCTGTAATTGAAAAAACATTCCGTCCCACGGAAAAAATGGCAAAGGCACACATTGACAGACAGGATATGCAGTATCTGTACAATGACGGTGAACTGTATCACTTCATGAACAACGAAACATTCGACCAGATTGCCATTAACGCAACAGATGTTGGCGATGCTCTGGAATTTGTAAAGGAAAACGAAGTCGTTAAGATTCTGTCCCATGATGGCAATATCTTCGGTATCGAACCCCCTCTGTTTGTAGAACTGGAAATCACAGAAACAGAACCCGGTTTTGCAGGCAACACAGCACAGGGTGCAACAAAACCTGCTATTGTAGAAACAGGTGCATCTGTACAGGTACCTCTGTTCATTAACCAGGGTGAAATCATCAAGATTGACACACGTACAGGTGAATACCTGAGCAGAGTAAATAACTAATTTATTCTTTTGGCAATCCCCAAGGGGAAGGAGGCATTCTCATGGAATATTTTGAAAAGAAAATCACCTATCTGCGTGGTCTTTGTGACGGCAGTGGATTTGACCCCGAAAGCAAAGAGGGGAAGATTTTCCACGGTATCATGGATATTCTGGAAGATATGGCATTCATGCTGGAAACGTTTTTGGACGATGCAGATATGGAAGATATGGAAAAAATCGACTGGGATGATGACAGCGAAGAACCTGTATTTTTCTATTCCTATATTTGTCCGAACTGTGGCGAGGAAATTGATGTGGACGAAGCCACTATGGAATTGGAAACAGAACTTGCCTGTCCTGCCTGCGGCAGCAGCATCCCTATGGGAACCATTGACACAGAAGATTTAAAATTTTAAACCATAAGAGGGTATTGACAAAAGCCAATGCCCTGAGGGTGTCGACAAAGTCGCCCCCCTTGGTCAAAGCCTCATTTCATGCAAGGCTTTGACTAGCAGACAGAGGAATAAAGCAGAAGTTCCTATGGCAAGAAGCCTTGAAACTTCTGCTTTTCCTTATGGGAAATGAATTCCCATTGCGGATTCCATTTGGGAAACCCTTGGTTTCCCAAACCCTTCCGCATTTTTGAAAAAGGGCAGAAACTCCTTTTTGTACAGGTTGAGGGTATTGGCAAAAGCCAATGCCTTTTTTTGTTTGTTTTACGGAGTTGCAGCTATAGCAAACTTGTGCTATACTTATCCTATATACTGCAGATGAGAAGGGAACAAAGAAACCTTTTTTACGGTATTTCCCTAAACAGAAAGCAAACGCTATGGGGATATATTGTGATTTGAGAGGAGGAAAAAACATGAAAAAACATAGACTTCCTATTTTGGTACTGCTTTTTTGCTTTTTATTTTCCAGTGTGCCGGTATATGCCGCAAATGTAATTGGCAAAGCTGTACACACAGATATTGTATGCTATATCAACGGTTTGCCCATTCGTTCCTATAATGTGAAAGGACAAACTGCCATTGTGGCAGAGGACTTACGGGAATATGGTTTTTTTGCAACTTATAATGATGAAAAGCGGCATCTTGATGTATATTCCTATGAACCGGACAATCCGGATAAAATCACTGCCCATTATGTTCCGCCAAAAAATAAAAAACCCATTGGTTCCTTTGCAGCCAATGTATATGCCACAGATATTGTCACCACAATAGAAGGAGAAAAAGTACCTGCCTATAATATTGGCGGAGAAACCCTGATTTTTATAGATGAGTTAAAACGTCTTGGAGATGTCATTTGGTATCCAAAGGAACGAAAAGTATGTTTTACTTATGTGCCAAATTGGATACATCATATAAATAAAGAAAATGCAAAAATAGAATCCACAAAGGAACCAGGCTTTTCTATAACATTAAATAAAAATGCAGCAGGTACATTTGATGTTTCCGGCAAAAATATTGCATATTTTGGCGATCCAACCTTAGAAGGTGGACGAGAACCAAATACTTCCTTTTCTTTTGACCTCTATTATGAAGAATATGACCAACAAACGGAGGATACAAAAACACATTTATTAGATCCTATGGTAAGCAATGAATGGAATAAAATAGACAAAGAAAAGGTGAATTTTGCCAATGCACATACAAAAGTAAAAGTAAATGGTACACCTGCAACCCTTGAAAAAGTATTTTCCGTACCCGGTAATGGTCATTTAGACTTTTACTTTGTCATCAATAGGGAAATGCGAAAATTGGAAGATATACAATCTATAGAAATCGTATGTCAATAACGAAAAAGCCAAAAACCTTAGATATGCCTTTTGTACCCAAAGCGTAGCAGACTTTCCACTGCTACGCTGTTTTTATTTATTGACTTTTGCCATAATGTATGCAAAATAAACAAAACATTACTGTTTTACAGAAGGAGGCTGCTTATGAAAAAAATATATACACTCATTTTCTGCACCCTATCTGCAATGACACTGTTTTCCGCTTGCACCACAGCAGATACAAAAGATACCGCAAAAATGCCTTCTGTCACCGCAGAGGAAGCAGTGGAGAAGGCAGAAAAGGCAGAAAAGGAAACACCATCTGCTTCCTTTCCTCTTTTTACAGACGTAGCCCGCTCCAAAAATTCATGGGTTTCACCAGAATTTACCGCTGCACCATCTAATGGGCAATATATCCGTTATCATCATGAAAATAAAACAGAAGAAACCATTCGTATGTATTTGCACCGTACAGATTCAGGGAAAGATATTATTGTTTCCAAAATAGATGTGGAAAGTTACGCCGATATATATGCCACCTATGGGGAAACGGATTCCGGCTCCGGTACATACTATATCAAAATTGAGGCATTTCCCAGTGGTGGTCAAATTAACGGAAATGTTTCTGTAGAACAATATCAACATAACCCTGATGACGCAATATAGAAAAAGGCGATTTCTCTTTCCTGTAAAATTTCGGAAAGGAATCGCCTCTTTTTTTATGACAGTTTACCTTCTTTTTCCAGCATACGGAAAAAGCCATCTAAGCCTTTTGCAATATCTTGGTATGTCTTTTCAAAATCCCCTGTATACCAAGGGTCAGCAATATCCCCTTTTTCTTCTGTAAAATCCAAAAGACGATATACTTTCTTTTGCGTATCCGCTTTTAAAATCCGCATAAGATTGGGAATATTATATTCTTCCATAACCAGAAGATAATCATATGTATCATAATCCTTTTTTGTCACCTGTCTTGCATGGTGGTTGTCTGCGGTAATCCCCACAGACTGCAATTTCTTCTTCGCCGACGGATAAACCCCGTTGCCAATTTCTTCTCTGCTTGTGGCAGCAGAAGCAATATGGAATTTGTCGGAAACCCCCATTTTTTCCGCTTTTGCCCTGCACATATATTCTGCCATCGGGGAACGGCAGATATTGCCGTGGCAGATAAACAGTACATTTATCATGAAAATACTCCTTTCCATTGTTTCTTTTTTTTGGTTATCCATAAAGCATAAGCCTTTATTTCCTTATGCCATACACCTTTTTTCGTACAAAATAAAAACAAATCATCTGCATAACCACAGTAATCACCCAAGACAAGGGATAAGAAATAAAGAGAATATTCAGTGCATGATGCTGAGGAAATACGCAGTATATCCAGAATATTCTTGTGCCTACCGTACCGATAATAGAGAAAAGCATAGGCATTGTGGAATAACCCATGCCACGGATAGCACCGGGGAACAAATCCATCAGTCCGCAAATAAAATATGTAACGGTAGTATAAAGTAATATTTCCATACCAGACTGCACTACCCGTGGATCCGATGTGTAAATGCCTAAGATTTGCTCGCCAAAAAGATAAATCCCACTGCCCAAAAGTGCCGATACCCCTACAGACAAAATGATACAGTCTATTACGATTTTATCCATACGTTTCCATAGTTTCATGGCATGATTCTGGCTGATAAAGCTCATACACGTCTGGGTAAAGGCATTGACCGTCACATATAAAAAGCCGAATATATTATTTGCTGCGGTATAGCCTGCCATGGCAATATCGCCAAAGGAATTAACGGAAGACTGCAAAAGAACATTGGAAAAATTGATGACTGTATTTTGAACCCCTGCGGGAATCCCGATTTTGCAGAGTTTTTTCAGATATTTTCCCTTTATGCACAGCTTGGAAAACCGCAGCTGATAGCTGCCTTCCGCTTTCCAAAGGCACCACAGCACCAGTATACAGGAAATCATCTGTGACACTACGGTTGCCACGGCAACACCTACGACACCCAAATGAAATACAATAACCAAATACATATTCAATCCGCCATTGATGATACCGGCAATGATTAAAAACAGCAGCGGCCGTTTTGTATCACCTACTGCCCGTAAAATGGCTGCACCGAAATTATACAGCATAAAAAAGGGCATACCAAGGAAATAAATTTTCATGTATAAAGCGGCAGAATGCAGAATATTTTCCGGTGTATCCATAATCCGCAATGCCCATTTTGGCAAAATCAATCCCAAAATTGCCATAAAAATGCCGCTGAGAAGTGCAAACAGTATGGCAGTATGTACGGTTTCCGACATTTCCTTTTCCTTCTGTGCGGAGTAAAAATGCCCTGCCATGACACTTGCACCCAAAGAAATACCAATAAAAAGGTTAATCATTAAATTGATTAGTGCTGTAGTCGAGCCCACTGCCGCCAATGCTTCGTTTCCGCTGAATTTGCCTACAACCACAATATCCACAGCATTAAACAAAAGCTGTAACATACCGGATAACATCAAAGGCATGGAAAAAGAAACGAGCTTTGTCATAATCTTTCCACTGCACATATCCATTTCATACTTATTTTTCTTTACTTCCATTGTATCCATAGAACCTCCCATGCACCAATCTCTTTCCTCCTGATACATCACAAAAAGATGGAAATACACTTCTGTGTTTGTTTGACCAAACAAAGATAAAAAAGCATATTTCCATATACATACTATAACATAAACCGACATACTCCGTCTATCCCCAATACAGGTAAGTGTATACAGCAAACCTATGCCGTTGTTATGGCGATTAAGGGAAATGCAGACTTGAGTCTCCATGTTGACTGTAGATGTGAAAAAGAACCACAGCCATTTCATTTCCGCCTTCCTGACAGATAAGGTCTGCCTGCAGAGAGCAAACGTCCTTTTCGAAAATTTTTTTATGGAATACAGCCAAATAAAAAAAACCGCCTAACTTGTGTCAGACGGTTCAATGTATCGGGCAGAAAAACAAACTGTATTTTCCTTTCCTGCAAGACAGTTCCACCTTCAAGAGATGATGCAGTACGCTTTTATGTACTGCTCTTTAACTGCTCTTACAACGCATTCTGCATGCTGAAGCAGGGGGATTCCGATGTATATGGACACTGCGAAGCAAAATTTCCACAGGGTCTTTGATTTTCTGTACAGAAACGTACACACTGTTCCCTTGCATTTCGGCGTTGCATAATCCTTTTATACTGTCTGTTTTCTCTTCTTGCCTGTTGTCTGATTTCTCTCATTGGTTGTGCTTCAAAGGCGGCTGATGGCTGACATGCAAATCCTGCCCTGCCGTTTCTCTGTTGTGCATCAATCATGGCTACATCACACACATCATGGATATTTCTTCTTGTTCCGAACCGAATTTCCGGACGATTTTCTGCAAGATAAGCATAAAAATCTTTTTGGGTATCACCCATGGTTGTGTCCTCATTGGTTGCGGCAAAAACATTGCAGCACATCATGCCCAAAACCAAAACCATGAGGATAGAACAAATTCGCAAAAAATAACGCATAAAAACACTTCCTTTCTTTGTATAACGGAATATTTTTTCCCAGTATATCATAAAAAGGGTATGCTGTCTTTACTTTTCAAAAAAATTATCCCTGCAATGGGTAATGGGAAACAGCATATCCCCATATTGGAACAATGCGTTTTCCGCAGTATCTTGTTTTTGTTCCTCCATAGGGCTTTCCCCTCCTTTTGCCCTATATACGTTGAAAAAGGAAAATGGTCAATCTTTTGAAAAAATAACGACATTGTGATTTTTGTTGTTTGTCAAAAAAAGACCCCGAACACAAGGTTCGAGGCCCGATTAAATTACTTTGCTTTTTGGTCAATATCCTGTTCCAACAGGCGATTCTTTTCTTTTGCCGCTTCAATGGTATCTGCCTTCACGCCGATATAGAACTTTAATTTTGGTTCTGTACCGGAAGGACGTACACAAATCCATGTGCCGTCTGCAAGGACATAGTACACCACATTGGAAGGGGGAAGGGGGCTTTTTTCCGTTTCCCCTGTAACCAGATTGGTAAACACACCACTTTGATAATCTCTTGCCCAGACTACAGGAATACCGCCAAAGTCCTTTGGCACATCTTTGCGGAAGTTTTCCATAATGCTGCGGATTTTTTCTATGCCTGCCAAGCCCTGCAAAGTAACCGCCTTTACCCCGTCTGCATAACAGCCATAGATTCCATAAAGTTTCTGCAAACCATCGTACAATGTCATGCCCTGCTTTTTATAGTAAGCTGCCATTTCACAGATTAACAATGTAGCCGCAACGGCATCTTTATCTCTTGCATAAGTACCCGGCAGACAGCCATAGCTTTCTTCAAAGCCGAATAAGTAGGTATGACTGCCGCTTTCTTCAAAGGCTTTGATTTTTTCTCCGATAAATTTAAAGCCTGTCAGCACCTCCATCACTTCCACACCGTACTTTTCGCAGATGGGACGAATCATTTCCGTACTCACAATGGTTTTAATGACAGCACCGTTTTTCGGCAGTGTGCCGGATTCTTTTTTACGGGAAAGAATGTATTCTGTGAGGAGAATACCCATCATATTTCCGGTCAGCACCACAAATTCACCTTGATTATTTCGCACCATTGCCCCTACACGGTCGCAGTCAGGGTCTGTACCTACAATAATATCTGCATCTTTTTCTTCTGCCAATTTTTTTGCCAAAGTAAATACTTTGGGGTCTTCGGGATTGGGATAGCCTACGGTAGTAAAGTCGCTGTCCGGCATTTCCTGTTCCTTGACCACATAAACCTCTTTAAAGCCTGCCTGCTCCAATACACGGCGTACAGGCAGATTCCCCGAACCGTGAATGGGAGTATAAACGATTTTCAATTTTTCTGCCATTTCTGTGATGATTTCAGGGCATTGTCTTTGGGCAAGTACGGCTTGATCAAAGGCATCGTCCACTTCCTGCCCAATGTAGCTGAACAGTCCCTTTGCTTTGGCTTCGTCTAAAGGCATTTCCCGAATTTCACCGAAATCCGTCACCGCATTTACCTTTGCAATAATGTCTTTATCCCTTGGGGCAACCACCTGTGCACCATCTGCCCAATACACCTTATACCCATTGTATTCGGGAGGATTATGGCTTGCCGTAATGACAATGCCTGCTGTACAGCCAAGCTCTCTTACGGCAAAGGACAGCATAGGTGTGGGACGCAGAGAAGGATATACATAAGCGTGTATGCCATTTGCTGCCAGTATCAGACCGGAAATTTCCGCAAACTCAGGAGACATATGACGGGAATCATAGGCAATGGCAACGCCCTGCTCTGCCGTTCCCTGTTCTTTGATATAATTGGCAAGACCCTGTGTTGCCCGTCCCACAGTATAACGGTTCAGACGGCTGCTGCCTGCACCAATAATCCCACGAAGTCCTCCTGTGCCAAATTCCAATTCCTGATAAAAGCGTTCCTTGATTTCCAAATCATCGTTTTCAATGGCACGCAGTTCCCTTTTTGTTTCTTCGTCTATGGAAGGGTCTGCCAGCCATTTTGCATATCTTTCTTTATAATCCAAAGTCAATTCCTCCTTTTGTGTTTATGATAATGCCCCATTTACGGCAGTCATGGCATTTTCCACCACAACAGTCTGTGTCTGGTCTGTATAGCCTTCCTTATGAAACACCACTTGGTGCGTACCGTAAAGCAAATCAATCTGCAAAGGGGTCATGCCCATGTTTACTCCATCTACCCATACTTCCGTATCCGGAACATTGGACTTAAAGGCAACTGTACCATACTTGTCTCCTTCCGGCTCTGTCTTTTCCAATTCTGCCGTAATGGAAACCGTATCCTGCCGCAAAGTCACTTTCTGATTAAATTCTTTATAGCCATCTTTTAAAATGACAACATCGTACTCCCCAAAGGGCAGCACAGCAGGTTTTGTTTCATCTGTAAGATTGCCATTGAGATACAGCTTATAGTCTGTCACATTGGCATCAATGACAAGAACACCCATTTTCTTTTGTGCTTTTGACAAATCGTAAACTGTGCTTTCGTTTTCTCTAATGATGACTTTCTCTTTTCCCACTTCAATATTTTCTCCTTTTATGGTCAGCTGATGTTCCCCCGCAGCCAAAGCCAGCTTGTCCACCTGTGCCAAAACAAGAGGGTCTTCGTCATCAATTTGCACAGTGCCGTTTTTAATGGCTTCTTTGTCGGAAAATTCCAAATAGCCGTGAAATTCCTCCACCATCACACGCCATACCTGTCCTTTCTGCCCTGCCAGAGTAAGTACGTCACAAGGCTCGATTTCCTCAGGCAAAATGGGTTCATCGCCGTATAAAAATACGGTATGGTCATCATAAGTAAATGTGCCGTCCGGTGTTTCCAAACGTTTCTGTGCCGTATTAACCGTAACTTCTGTTACGGTTTGGGTTTCCACAGCCTCATATACACCGGAAACCATAGCCGTACCATCGTTATTCAGTGCAACCATCAAAAAATCACCCGCTTGCAATAGATGGCTGCTGACCGGTTTTCCCTGTTCATCTGTAATGGTCGTTTTCTCTGTCAATGCTACCGCTTTTTGTTCTCCTGTTTTGGTATTGTAAAGCAAAAGCCTGTCATCAGACAGCACAGATTCCACCAGCATCAGCTGTGCCTCCTGCAAAATCTGTGTTTTCTCTTGGGCAGAGCCGAAAAAGAACAGCTTGACGAATAAAAAGCAGAGAAGAAGTGCCGTCACACCGCCGGCAGTTACCATACCAATGGTCTTTTTATTCCAAAAAGAACCCTCTTCCTCGCTTTCTTCGTCTGTTTTCTCTTTCGGCTGTTCTGTTTTTTCTGTTTTCTTGGTTTCTTCCATGGGCGGAAGAATGGGTGTATTTTTTGTTTCTTCCCCGCCCCATGGCAATTCTGACTGCGTATCTTCCTCGTCTGCCGCCGCTTTTTCCAACTGCTCCGATTCAAATACATTCAGGAAATCGTCTGCATTTCCCAAATCGTCCTCTTTTTCTTCTGTTGGTTCTATATGTTTGACTTGTTCGTTAATGACATCTAATCGTATAGTTTCATCAAAATTATTGCTTTCTCCATTTTCAAAATGGTAGTCCTTCATGTTTCTTTCCTCCTTCGGAAATCTCACAGACCTTTTGTTTATTATTTTAACTGTTTCTTTCCGAAGTTGCAAGAAAAATCAAAGCAGTCGGTGTTTAACGGAAGGAAAGGAGCATTTGTTCCAATTTTTCGCCTTTCTTCGCTTCCTCCGCCGCCTCCTGCAAGCGTTCCTCCATGGCAGGAGATAAACAAACCTGCCTTTTGTTATAAAACTCGTTCATCAGTTTCATAAATTTATCGGGAAATACAATCATGGCAAGGACAAGTTTCCACTCCTTTTGGGAAAGGGGACAAACGCTTTCATAAGCCGTAAGAACCTGAGCCAAATTCTCCTTGTTTCCTTCCGTTTTACGCATAAACCTTTTCAGATAGGCAGCAAAATCAAGGGCAGGTACATCGGCACTGCAGCCTTCAAAGCCACCCACAAAAATACTGCCGTCCTCGCCCATACGAAGATGATCCCCTTTAAAACTTTTGTGATAAAACCCACCCATTTCTTCCGTTTTTTCCACCAATGCACCATAATCCGCTTCTTTGAGCAGTTCTTCCGCCCGTACTGCCCGCTCCATAAAATGCCCGTATTCCCGCAAAACAATCAAATCTACAGAGGAATAGCCGTGATGTTTTTGAATCCGCTTTCGGATTTTGGCAAACTCGTTGCGCCGTTTTGCAAAATAGGCTGGCAGGCGTTCTTTGTTCCATCTGCTGTAAAGGCTGTAACAGCCACGGCTCAGGCAGTGCATATTGCCAAGAACTGCCGCACCCTTTTGGAAGGTTTCGGGGTTTTGTTCCTCTAAAACTTCCTTTGGCATAGGTTCTTCCAAAATATAGAAGTTATTGTTCCATTGGTAAAAGGGCTGTCCGTCCACAGCCGAAACAAATAGGCAAATCCCCGAAAATCCGTTGCGGTACAGACCTTTTTTCATATCATTGGCAAAAAGAATGTCCTCCTTTGACACTCTGGCTTTTTTCAGTTCTCGCAGTCCTTTATCTGTTTTGCACAAAAGCCCCGTGCGTGTGCGTGTACTGCCATGACAACGCAGACCAAAGCCTTCCCACAATATTTTTGTATGTATATCCTCCATCCTTCCTTCCCTCCGTTCCAATTTGCAGATACCCCAAAAGGAATACAGCATTTCCTTCATAAGATATGAAAAGAAACGGGAGATTATGCGTTTTCTGCAAAAGGGCATAAAAAAACAGCGTCCCCCAGCTACTAGAACTGAAAAACACTGCTTTTATCCTGCGCCCTTAGGGACTCGAACCCTAGACCCACTGATTAAGAGTCAGTTGCTCTACCAACTGAGCTAAGGGCGCATATTACTTTCTTACTGCAAAAAATATATTACCATGCCCTCCGTCTGCTGTCAACAGTTTTTTGGGGAAAACAGCAAAAAAAATCAAAATTCACCAGACAAAAGACCAAAACGTTCCTGAGCCATGGGAAAAATAACATGATGAGTGTCTTCCCACATTTTCCATTGTACAGCATATCTGTCCTTTGCCATACATCGTATAATAAAAACAACAAAAGAAAAATACAACGCAAAATAACTTTTCCCTCCTATAGAAAACAAAAAGAAAGTGTGCTAAACTAAATCTAAAAGAAATGTACCACAACCATAAGGAGGGATTTTATCAATGAAAAGAAAAATTTCGCTGGTTCTTGCCGCAGCACTGGTTACAGGCAGTTTGCCTCTTTCTGTGCAGGCAGCAACCTTTCGGGATTTGCAGGAAACACCTTGGGCGGCTTCTGCCATTACGTCGGCTGTGGACAAAAAGCTCCTTTCCGGCTATGCAGACGGCACATTCCGTGGCAACCGTAACGTGACAAAAACAGAATGTATGACGATGCTTTACAATGTTGTCGTCAATGCAAATTTCTTACAAAAAATGCAAACGGATAATATTTCCGTTCTTTATGGTGCCATTGAGGCGGCACATATTCCCGATTGGGCATCAACACCCGTTCTTTACGGACTGGGTACAGGTATTTTGGAATTGCCAGACGTCATGCGTTTTTACGAAAATGGCTCTGCAAAAGAAGCCACCAGAGAAGAAGTGGCAATCATGTTCGGCAAAGCTCTGGAAAGCAAGTATGACACCTTGCACCAGAAAAGTGCCGACTTCATTGACAGGCTGGAAATTTCCCATAAGGGTATGCCTTATGTCAATCTTCTTGCCAGACTGGGCATTGTTTCCGGCGACCAGCACAAGAGATTTCAACCAAAGAAACCCATTACACGGGCGGAAATGGCTGTGATGGTCAATAAAACTTATGCACTTTTGGCAGACGAGCAGGCAAACCAAGGGGAAATTACGGAAATTGTCAACCACAACGGCGATTATTACGATTTAACCATTCATATGGACAACGGCGAAACGCTGAAATTTGCCGCCATGAATGACAATACCGGCATTTATAACAAAGACGGCAGCAGGGAAATTTCCCTGAGCCAATTTGCCAAAGGAGATAGAGTCAGTCTGGTTTACGAAGGCGGATATCTGAAATCCATCTATCTGCTCAGTCAGGAATCTTCCCCGCAGAGCCGTTTTGATGTAACGGGATATACCATTTCCCTGAAAGACAGACAGCTGACCTTGGCAAACGAAAATACAGGGGAAACCCAAAAGTATACCATTGATTCCAATGTAATCTGCTATCTTGACGGCAAAAAAACAACGTATGCAAAACTGGAGGAACTGACAGAGGAGAACTACAACCAGTATATTTATACCGGACTGATGCTGGACAGCGAAACCGTAAAAGAGGGCAGGGAAAATGTCCAAAAAACCAAAGTAAAAGAAGTGTATATGACCGTATCCGACACCTATACCAGCAACGGACAGGTGGAATCCGTAACAGAAAATAAAGTCACATTCAAAGAAAAGGAAGGTTTAAGGAAAACCGTATATTACCAAAACAACTGTGCTTTCTATTTGGGAGAAGAAAAAGAGAATATTGCCAATATAATCAAAATTGCGGATACAGAAACTCTCTATGTAAAAGTTTACATGGATAAGGCACAAAAAGCAACAAAGGTGGTTTTCTCCGCAGACAGCTTTACCCAAGAAAAGAAAGAAAAAACAAAAATGGGTACACTCATTGAGTTTAGTGACAGACGGATGAGCGTTCTCTTTGGCGGAGAAAAAATAACATATTCCTTTAAATCCGACCACCCTCTTGACAACATCTTCTTCTACACTTGGGACAGCGACAGCAGAGAATGGGTGGAAAGCAGCTTTAAACAGGCAGAAAAAGTATATGACAACACCAACGATGATGTTTACTGCCGTGTCCATTTCAATGACGGCGGCAAACTGTCCGCAGTGTATGTATCAGAAAACCGCAGTGTATTCAAAGAAAGTTCCGGAGCTGAAGAAACCAGAAAAGGAACAGTCGTTTCCATAGAAGACGGCATATTGAAGTTCAAAGCATCATCACAGCCTTATAAAATGCTGAACCAATACAATGTGAAGAAAAAAATAAAAATAGACGGCACAGAAAAAGAAATAATACGTAATGAACTGAACATTTTAGGTGCAGTGACATCTTCTTCCGTTGTGCTGCAAAAGATGGCAAACAGCCCCGATACCATCTTATATGCAGAAATTGTGGCAGATGAAGACCATGTGGTACAGCGTGTCAAAGAAGCCTATTTGACCTATGCAAAAGGGAAACTGGTAGAATATGATGCCGGCAGTGATCCCCATATGATCATCGAAACAAGCGATGGTGCACAGATAGACTTAAAAGTGATGCGTAACCCCGCAACAGGCAGCAATGATTATACTTGGGAAGATATTGCAACGACCAACTATATTGGCGAAGTTTTGGAACTTGGCTTTAACAGCAATGGGGAGGTTTCCAAAATTACAGCAGTAAACGGTACTCCTCTTGGGTCCGGCAAACGTGTTGAAGGTATGGCAGCAGGTGCAACAGGTGGCTTGAAGCTGGAAGGGGACAATAACGTTTATGACTGGACAAGCAGCGTGACTATCCGCAGCAAAAGCTTTGATTACGAGCATCTGTACACCCTGAAGGATCTAATCAATGACCCTGATGTTCGTTTGCATATTCATGCAAATCTTTCGGATACAGACCGTGTAGAAGTGGTAAATGCCACTGTAAAATCAGCAAAAGGAAAACTGGACGAATACAGTCACAGCAAGCATACCATTCGTTTCATCACAAATGCAGGCAACACCTTTACCCTTAATACCATTCCTTCTCCCATCAACAATGCGTCAAAAGGAGATTTGGAAAAATTGACGGAAGAATGGCAGGGGAAAAATGTTTCTCTGGAATTTAATTCAGATGGTCTTGTGACAACAATCAATCCATAAATAAAGAAGGAAAGAAAAATTGCGTGGTTGTGTAGAAATGCACAACCACACAGACTGTAGGCAAAGTCATTTTTATCCTTTTTCAAAAATGCGGAAGGGGTTGGGAAAGTTCCCAAATGGAATCCGCAGTGGGAATTCACTTCCCACAAGGAAAAGCAGAAGTTTCAAGGCTTTTTTGCCATGGGAACTTCTGCTTTATCCTTCTGTCTTTTGGTTAAAGCCTTGCATGAAATGAGGCTTTGACCAAGGGGAGCGACAAAGTCGCTCCCCACAGAGTGGTTGTGTAGAAATGCACAACCACGCAGACTGTAGGCAAAGTCATTTTTATCCTTTTTCAAAAATGCGGAAGGGGTTGGG
>JAHHTX010000051.1 GCA_020024255.1 Anaerotignum sp. | reverse complement strand
CGTTTTTTTCTTGTGAAACCCATGAAAAAATGGTATAATGTATTTATAGTTTGGCAGACGGCGAAAAAACGGTGGCATCTTTTTGCATGCCTACAAAGAGTAAAGCCCAACAGACTTTTTCTTTTCCTGTCTGAAAGTGCGATTTGAAATGTGAGGAGAGTGTATATGTCACAAGAATATAACGAAAGCCAAATACAGGTGCTGGAAGGACTTGAAGCAGTCCGCAAACGCCCCGGTATGTATATTGGCTCGACCAGTGAAAAGGGGCTTCATCATCTGGTTTATGAAATCGTGGACAATGCCGTAGATGAGGCTCTTGCAGGCTTTTGTACGGAGATTACCGTAACGATCCTTCCCGATAACTCCATATCCGTTCTTGACAACGGCAGGGGGATTCCCGTAGGAATTCAACAGCAAAAGGGCATTTCCGCATTGGAAGTGGTCTTTACCATACTTCATGCAGGGGGGAAATTCGGCGGCGGCGGATACAAGGTATCCGGCGGATTACATGGTGTAGGTGCATCGGTGGTCAATGCCCTTTCCCGAAATTTAGAAGTACAGGTGTATACAGACGGCAAAATCTACGAACAAAAGTATGCAAGAGGGGATATCCTTTGTCCGGTTACGGAAGTCGGCACAACGGACAAACACGGCACTTTTGTCCATTTTCTGCCAGATGATGAGATTTTTGAAGAAACGGTATATTCCTACGATACCTTAAAGCAACGACTGCGGGAAACGGCATTTTTGACCAAGGGGCTGAAAATCAATCTCGTGGACGAAAGGGCAGGTACGGAAAAAACAGAAACATTCCACTATGAAGGTGGTATCCGTGAGTTTGTTTCTTACATCAACAAAAACAGACAAACCCTTTACGATCAGGTGTTTTACGCATCAGGAGAAAAGGACGGCGTACTGGTGGAAGTGGCATTCCAGCATAATGACGGGTATACGGAAAATATGTTTACCTTCGTCAACAACATCAATACGCCTGACGGCGGTACACATCTGGCAGGCTTTAAGTCAGGTCTGACCAAAACCGTCAACGATTACGGCAAAAAAATCGGCGTCATTAAGGATTCCGACAAAAAACTCTCCGGTGACGATGTGAGAGAAGGCATGACTGCCGTAATCAGCATCAAGGTGGCTGACCCACAGTTTGAAGGGCAGACAAAGGCAAAACTTGGGACAAGTGAGGCAAAGGGTGCTGTGGAAGCCGTTGTCAGCGAATATTTGACCTATTTCCTTGAAGAAAATCCTGCTGTAGGGAAAATTATCATCGAAAAGGGACTGATGGCTTCTAGGGCCAGAGATGCGGCGAGAAAGGCAAGAGAACTTGTCCGCAGAAAAACAGGTCTTGAAAATACCCGCTTGCCGGGAAAACTGACGGACTGTACCAGTAAAGATCCCACAGAATGTGAAATCTATATTGTGGAGGGGAATTCTGCCGGAGGCTCTGCCATTAAGGCGAGAGATCCCAAAACACAGGCAATATTGCCCCTTCGTGGGAAAATTTTGAACGTGGAAAAGGCAAGACTTGACCGTATTTTGGCAAGCGAGGAAATCAAAAACATGATTACCGCCTTTGGTACAGGGATTTCCGAGGATTTTGATATTGCAAAGCTGCGTTATCATAAAATTGTCATTATGACTGATGCCGACGTGGACGGGGCACATATCCGCACCCTTCTGCTGACGTTCTTTTATCGCTATATGCCCCGTCTGATTGAAGAAAGCAAAGTATATATTGCACAGCCGCCTCTTTATGGTGTGGAAAAGAACAAAACCATGCATTATGTCTACGACGATGCAGACCTTGACGCACTGTATGAAAAAATCGGCAGGAACAATGTCAAGGTACAGCGGTATAAAGGTCTTGGGGAAATGGATTTCGAGCAGCTCCGTGATACCACTATGGCAGTAGAACACCGTATCCTCAAAAAAGTGGACATTACCGATGCGGTTCTTGCCGACGAGATTTTCAGTATGCTCATGGGGGATAACGTAGAACCCAGACGGCTGTTTATCGAAGAAAATGCACAGAATGCCGAAATGGATTTTTAATGACAAAGACAGTGGGGATTGCTGTCCCTTTTGGGGAACAGCCGCTATACCGCCTCTGCAAGCCTCTGAAAGGGCTTCGGCGAAACAATGCAGGCACAAAACGGTGTTTTGTGTCTAATGGGGGAATGAAATCCCTTGGCGGGAAAGTGGAAAAAAGTTCCATAGTCTTATCAGGTCTTTACGGAAAGGAATGGATGTGAAACCATGAGCGAAGAACAAAATCAACTGGATAAGGTTGTTTCCGTGGATATTAACAAAGAAATGACGAAGTGCTACATCGACTATGCCATGAGTGTAATTGTGGCAAGAGCGTTGCCCGATGTGCGTGACGGCTTGAAACCGGTACAGCGTCGTATTTTGTATTCCATGAACGAAATGAACCTTGAACCGAGTAAACCATATAAAAAATCTGCCCGTATTGTGGGGGATACCATGGGTAAATACCATCCCCATGGTGATAGCTCCATTTATCAGGCAATGGTGCGTATGGCGCAAAATTTCTCCATGCGTTATATGCTCGTAGACGGTCACGGAAACTTTGGTTCCATTGACGGCTATGGTGCAGCAGCCAGCCGTTATACCGAAGCCAGAATGTCCCGTATTACCGCAACACTGCTTGCGGATATTGATAAGGATACCGTGGATTTTGTACCAAACTACGATGAAAATGAAAAAGAACCTACTGTTTTGCCTGCCAGAATCCCAAACCTTCTTATCAATGGTTCTTCGGGGATTGCGGTTGGTATGGCAACCAATATTCCGCCCCATAACCTTGGAGAAGTGATAGATGGTCTGGTTTGCATGATTGACCATAAAATCGAAGGCGAGGAAACAGACGTTGAGGAATTGATGGAATACATCAAAGGCCCTGACTTTCCCACAGGTGCAACAATCCTCGGAAAAAGCGGTATTCGTGCCGCTTATCGTACAGGGCGTGGGAAAATCATTGTCCGCAGTAAGGCAGAAATTGAAACACGTCATGGCAGGGAATGTATTATCGTGACGGAAATTCCTTACATGGTCAATAAACTCCGCCTCATTGAAAAAATTGCGGAATTGGTAAAAGAAAAACGTGTTGATGGCATCAGCGACATCAACGATGCTTCCGCAGGGGATGACATTCAGATTATTATTGAGCTGAAAAAAGATGCCAATGCCAATGTCATACTCAATCAGCTTTATAAATATACCCAGTTGCAGGAAAGCTTTGGTGCCATTATGCTGGCATTGGTGGACGGCAAGCCTGCTATCCTCAATTTGCAGCAGATTTTGGCAGAGTATCTCAAGCATCAGGAAGAGGTTGTCACAAGACGTACCCGCTTTAATCTGGATAAGGCACAAAAACGGGCACATATTCTGGAAGGCTTGAAAATTGCCATTAGCAATATTGATGAGGTAATCCGTATTATCAGAACCAGCTACGATAATGCCAAGGAACGGCTTATGGAACGCTTTACCCTGTCTGATGTGCAGGCACAGGCAATCCTTGAAATGCAGCTTCGCCGCCTGCAAGGCTTGGAGCATGAAAAAATAGATGCGGAATATGAAGAACTGCAAAAGAAAATTGCATACTATCAATCTCTTCTTGCAGACGAAAAACTTCTGCTTGGTGTAATCAAAGAGGAAATTTCCGTCATCAAGGATAAGTATGCAGACCCCAGACGTACAGAACTTGTGGCAAATCCCGGTGAAATTGATATTGAGGATTTGATTGAGGAGGAAACCTGCGTATTTACCATGTCCCACCTGAATTATGTCAAGCGTACTCCGCTGATGACATATCGCAGCCAGAATCGTGGTGGACGTGGCATTGTGGGTATGCAGACAAGAGAAGAGGATTATGTCAAGGACTTGTTCCTGTCCTCTACCCATGATACATTGCTCTTCTTCACCAACCATGGCAGGGTTTATCGCCTAAAGGGATATGAAATTCCGGAAGCCGGCAGAACCGCAAGGGGTATGGCAATCATTAACCTTCTGGAACTGAATCCCGAAGAAAAGGTCACAGCCGTTATTCCTGTAAGGGAATTTAGAGCCGATACTTACCTCCTTATGGTCACAAAAGAAGGGGTAGTGAAGAAAACCGCCATGGAGAGCTATGCCAATATCCGAAAGGGCGGCTTGATTGCCGTAAACCTCAGAGAAGATGACAGCCTTATTGCGGTGATGACAACAACAGGACAAGATGAAATCCTCATTGCAACGAAAAACGGTATGGGTATCCGCTTTAGTGAAAGCGATGTCCGCCCCTTGTCCAGAGCGGCAACGGGTGTCCGTGGCATACAGTTGAAAAAAGGGGACTTTGTGGTATCTGCGGAAAAAGTCAGCCCAACAGCAAAAATACTCAATGTTACGGAAAATGGTTTTGGCAAACGCACGGCTGTAGAGGAAATGAAAGTCCAGTACCGTGGCGGTATGGGCGTAAAAATCCATCAGCTGACAGAAAAAACAGGATTGCTTTCCGGTGTGCTTATGCTGGAGGATAATGAGGAAATCATGCTCATTACTTCTGAAGGTGTCATTATCCGTCTTCGTGGTGAGGATATTTCCACCATCGGTCGTGTATCCCAAGGGGTTAAACTCATGAATCTGAATGAAGGGGTACAGGTGGTAAGCGTTGCCCGTATCACAAAAGACGATTTGGACGGAGAAGAACAGGAAGGGAAACAGCAGGAGCTGTTGACCATAGAGGAAAATTCCCCAGAAGAATCGGAGAATTAAGGGATAAAAACAATCGAAAAAGAAACGGAAAGGTAATAAGAAAACGGCATGACCAAATTCATGCCGTTTTTTTCTGCCTTTGTGTTTGTTTTGATAAACGAAAATCCGCCCCTTGCTTCACAACAAGGGACGGAGTAAAAAAATGAAAAAAGGAGATTATGCGATAGGGAGAAAAAATTACATCTGCCATAAAGTATATGAATGTGTATGAATGTGCAATGGAAACTCTGCCACAACAGTTTGGGATATCCAAACAGAAAGTCAGAAATGGGAGGGGGAGTTTCCCATGGTTCAACAAATAACTTGCACTTTCATACATATACTGCAATTACTGCAATTACCGCAATTACTGCAACTGCTGCAATGGATTTATACCATCTAATCTTGGACGTAACGAGTATAAAGGTTTATGCAGGGTTCAGTAATCCTGTATGTAACTTAATCAAATATCGCTTTCACTGTAGTGCCCTCTCCAATCTGACTTTCCATTTCCACTCTGCCGTTAAGGAGCTGCACAGCGTGTTTTACGATGGAAAGACCAAGGCCTGTTCCATCGGTTTCTCTTGAATGGCTCTTATCCACACGATAAAACCGTTCAAAAATTCTTGCGTGATGTTCAGGAGAAATGCCAATACCCGTATCGCTTACGGCAATAATGGTATGATTTTCTTCTTTGTAGGTATGAATCATCACTTTACCGCCTTCTGTATTGTAGCGAATGGCATTGTCACAAAGATTGTAGATAATTTCATAGAGATATCTGCGAATGCCTTTCATGCTTAAGGCTTCGCCCGTGACTTCCATGGTCACATTTCGCTTTGCGGCAGAAGCGGAAAGCACATCGATAACCTCGTTTATGACTTCATTTAGATTGACTGTTTCCAACACAGGCTCAACATTTTCCTCCAGTTGGGAAAGACAAAGGATATCGTTGATTAGGTTGATGAGGCGGTTTGCCTCTTTATTGATTTTATGGATAAATTTGTTTGTATCCTCTGGTTTTACAAGACCGTTTTCAAGTAGTTCCGCACTTCCCAGAATGGATTGCAAAGGCGTTTTCAGTTCGTGGGTGACATTTGCGGTAAATTCCTGACGATTGCGTTCGGCAAAGGCTTTGTCCGTAATATCAAAAGCAAGGATAATGGCACCAAGTTTTCTTGTGCCCGATTCGATGGGACTGATATTCAGCTGATACTCGTTTCCGTTTTTTTGCATACGGAACTCGCTGTGTTTCCCTTCCAGTGCTTCATTTACGGCTTTGCTTACGTCAAGGGATCTGTCAATGGTGAGAAAATCACTGCCGATTACCGCATTTTTTATGGAGAACACTTTTTTGGCAGCGGTATTCATACTCAGCACAATACCGTGTTCATCAAGCAAAATCAGACCTTCGCTCATGGAGGAAATAATCTGGTCAAACTCATCTTGTCTTTGTTGCAGCGTTTCCATTTGTGATTTAATCTGATGATGTTGCTTGTTCAGCTTGGAAAGGATAGGGCTCAGTTCTTCATAAGTATTATTCTCAGCGGGATTATCCAAATCAAGCATATTCAGCGGTTCGGTAATATGCTTTGCCATATGCTTTGCCAGAATAAAAGCAATCACAGCACCAAGCAAAATAACACCCACAATATACGGCAGTATAGAGAGGATAAGTGCAGTTATGGTCTTTTGACTGATTGATGCACGAAGAACATTTCCATCATCAAGTTTTATAGATGTATAGATTGTCTTTTCGGTCAGTGTGGAAGAATAACGGGTACTGTTTCCTTTGCCCATAGCCAATGCTTCCGCAATTTCTTCACGGTTTAAATGGTTTTCCATTTTACCGTAATCTGCTTTTGTGTCATAGCGTACACTTCCATCGTCGGAAATCAGCGTAAAACGATAAGTGGAATTGTTGAGCATATGAATATAATCTTCACCGTATTTGTCCATGATGACAGATGCGTTGTACAGTTCATTTTTTAACTGCTCCGTTTGTGTTTTATTAAAATAGTTATAAAAAACGCCCATTGTAACCGCAAGACTTAGGATAAGTACTGTCATAATGATGGTCATGACAGTGCGAAAAAGTTTTTTCTTCATTTTTCTGCCTCCATACGATATCCAACACCGATAACGGTTTTAATTTGACTTCCCGCAGAACCGAGCTTTTGGCGAAGTGTTTTAATGTGGGCATCGACTGTGCGTGTTTCCCCCGCATAATTGATTCCCCAAACATCGCTGAGCAGTTTATCACGACTGAACACAATGTTCACATTTTTCATAAAAAGAGAAAGTATATCATATTCCTTGTGGGTAAGCTCAATCTTTTTGCCACAGGAAATGACGTTATGCTCTTTTTCTTTCAGCGTAATATTTCCGACGGTAATGTCGTCAGAAGATTCTGTTTTGCAGGTTCTGCGCAGTACCGCTTTAATTCTTGCCACCATCTCCATTACTCCAAAAGGCTTTACCAAATAATCATCGGCACCGAGATTTAATCCGCCGATTTTATCAATTTCGGTGCCTTTTGCCGTTGCCATAATGATGGGAATATTCTTTGTTTTTGGATTGGAACGAATGGCTTGCAATGCGGTGATGCCATCTGTTTCTGGCATCATAATATCGAGGACAATCAAGTCGGGTATTTCCGTTTCCAGTGCCTCCAAAAGTGCTTTGCCATTTGCAAAGCCACGTGCTTCAAAACCCGTTTGGGTTAGGGTATAAACCTCAATTTCTCTTATGTTATTGTCGTCGTCAACACACCAAATCATTGTATTTATTCTCCTTTAAGTACACCGGTAACGGAGAATTCTACCCATTCTGCAATATTGGTTGCGTGGTCACCGATACGCTCAAAGTATTTTGCTATCATCAGCAAGTCAACTGCATATTCTCCGTCTGTGCTGTTTTCACTAATCATGTTAATCAGTGTTTTTTTCACACGTCTGAAACAGTCATCGACAATGTCATCATGGTCGATAACGCTTTTTGCAAGTTCTGTATTTTGTTGTACATAAGCATCAATACTGTCTGTGACCATTTTGCAGGCAGCTTCTGCCATTGGCTTGAAGTCTTTCAGCTCTGTACCGGTTCTGCCCCCAAGAAATGGGATAATCTCCGCAATATCTTCTGCCTGGTCGCCGATACGTTCCATATCTGTAACCATTTTCAGTGCCGCAGAAATCTGTCTTAAATCACGGGCAACGGGTTGTTGCTGCAAAAGCAGTTTCAAGCAGACAGATTCTATTTCTCTTTCCATTTGGTCAACCTCATGGCCACGTTTTTTTACTTCATTTGCCACTTCGGGTGTTCCGTCTAGGAGTGCTTTTGCAGAAAGAGCAATGATGTTTTCACAAAGAGCACCCATCTCAATCATTTTCTTATTCAGCGTTAACAGTTGTTCATCAAATTTATTTCTCATTTTATTATCCAAACCTTCCTGTAATATAGTCTTCCGTTCTCTTGTCATGTGGATTCGAGAACATTTCCTCGGTATTGCCGTACTCCACAAGTTCACCAAGCAGGAAAAAGGCAGTATTGTCGGAGATACGGACAGCTTGCTGCATATTATGTGTGACAATAACAATGGTATACTTGTTTTTCAGCTCAGATGCAAGGTCTTCGATTTTTGAGGTGGAAATTGGATCAAGGGCAGAAGTTGGTTCGTCCATTAAAAGCACTTTCGGTTTTACCGCCAATGCACGGGCAATGCAAAGTCGCTGCTGCTGACCGCCAGAAAGCCCAAGGGCACTCTTTTTCAATCTGTCTTTTACTTCATCCCAAATCGCTGCACCACGCAGGGATTCTTCTACAATTTCGTCAAGCTGAACTTTGTTTTTCAATCCGTGTGTACGAGGGCCGTATGCGATATTGTCGTAAATGCTCATGGGGAAAGGATTGGGCTTTTGGAACACCATACCAATATCCCGACGAAGCTCATTTACATCTACACTCTTATCGAAAATGTTGGTATCCTCATAGTAGACACCACCTTCAATGCGAACACCGGGAATTAAATCATTCATTCGATTGAGGGTTTTCAGAAATGTGGACTTGCCACAGCCGGAAGGGCCAATGAGAGCAGTGATGCTGTTTTCTTCAATATCAATATTTACTTTTTTCAATGCCTGTGCAGTATCATTATACCACAAATCTAAATCTTTTACTTTAATTATACTCATTTACTTTTTCTCCTTTTGAAATACCATCCTGAAAAATCAGCAAGGAAGTTGATCACAAGTGTTAGCAGCATAAGGATTGCAGCGATAGCAAAAGCCACTTCAAATTCACCCTGTTCTTTGGCATACACATAGAGGGCAACGGTAAGGGTTGCTCCGGAGCTTGTCAATCCGTCCCATACATTGTTTAATGTGTGGGCAAAGCCTGCGGTAAAAAGCAAAGCTGCCGATTCACCCAAAATTCTGCCTACGGATAAAATACAGCCTGTGACAACACCGTCAACACATTCAGGAAGAACAACGGTACGAATGACACGCCATTTGCCTGCACCAAGTCCGAAAGCACCCTCACGATAGCTTTGGGGAACGGTTTTCAGGCTTTCCTGTGTTGTTCTCATGACTGTGGGTAAATTCATAATCACAAGGGTCATTGCACCGGCAATGAGAGAGGTTTTCATATTGAGAAACTGGCAGAAAAACAACATACCCACAAGACCATAAATAATGGACGGTATTCCCGAAAGCGTTTCTGCCGCATATTCAATCATACCGACAAGTTTTTGATTTCTTGCATATTCTGTAAGATACACAGCGGCTCCCACGCCAAGGGGCAGCACAACAAGAAGCGTTGCCAAAATGATATACAGTGTATTGAGTATATCCGGCAATATGCCGATATGTTCCGTCAGATAGCTGGGGCTGGTGGAGATAATCTCCCACGATACATTAGGGAGCCCTTTTGCAAGAACATAGCCAATAAGGAAAATGGCGAGAAGGCAGGTAATGGCAACGGATATTGCCATCAATGCTTTCATCATCATGATATAGGCTTTTCTTTTATTTGATAATTTTCCCATCAATGTTAACTCTCCTTCTTTTTCTTTAGGAAGAAATTAAGCGTTGCATTTATCAGCATGATAAAGAGAAACAGCACAAGTGCAATTGAAAACAACGCCTGTTGATGCAAACTTCCCGTTGCAGTATAAGACATTTCACTTGATACGGCGGTAGTCAGAAAACGAACGCTTTCAAACAAACTTGGCATATTTGCCACGTTACCCGAAACCATTACGACTGCCATAGCTTCGCCGATTGCTCTGCCCACACCAAGGACTATTGCAGTTGCAATACCGCTTTTGGCAGCGGGAACAGAGATTTTGAAATAGGTTTCCACCGGCGTAGAGCCAAGAGCGAAAGAGCCTTCTTCATATTCTTTTGGTACGGCTTCAAGTGCGGTCAAGGATACTTTAATAATAGAGGGCAACACCATAATGCTCAATACAATAATCGCCGCAAGCAAACTTGCACCATCTGGCAATTGAAATATCTTTCGGATTGCAGGCACAAGAACCAACATACCCACAAGACCATAAACAACGGAAGGAATACCGGCAAGCAAACTAACTGCGGAACTTACGATTTGTTTCATTTTCTTGGGTGCCATTTTTGCAAGATATACGGAAGTAAAGAAACCGATGGGTGTACCGATTAAAATTGCTCCGGCTGTACCGTAAATACTGGTAAGGATAAATGGCAAAATACCAAACTGTGGGTCACTCTTAGAGGGAGCCCATTCCCCACCAAAAAGAAAATTCCAAAGACCGATTTCCTTTATGGCAGGTAAACCCGAAACAATTAAGTATATGCTGATGAGCAACACTGCACCAACGGTAATCAGTCCAAGTATTAAGAATATGCCATGTACCACTGTTTCAAGGGTGTTGGCTTTATTTTTCATAAATGATTCCTCCAAACGGAAATAAGCGGTGAGTTTCCCCACCGCTTTTCTTCCTTAGTTGGCAGGTACGATACCTGCTGATGTGATGATTGTCTTTGCGTCTTCGGACAGGCAGAAGTCATAGAACTTTTGTGCAGTGTCTGATAAATTTGTATCTTCTTTGGTTACAAGAACAAATGGTCTTTGGATTTTGTAGCTTCCGTCTTTAATTGTTTCCTCTGTGGGAAGAATGTTGTCAACGCTGATTGTTTTTACACTGTCTTTTACAGATGCTACGGAAGCATAACCGATTGCATTGGGGTTGTTCATTACGGTTGTGATGACGTCACCGGTGGAAGAAAGTTCCTGACGGTACTGGCAAGCATCTTTTGTATCTGTTATGGATTCAAAACCATCACGGGTACCGCTGTTTGCTTCACGGCCAATCAGAACAATTTCGCCGTCGTTGCCGCCTGCATCTTTCCAGTTTGTAATTTCGCCTTTATAAATCTTTGCGATTGTTTCCATGTCCAAATCTGCTACAGGGTTATCCGGATTTACAATGACTGCAATTCCGTCCAGAGCAAGCACTGTACCCTTCAGACCTTTTGCAATTTCTTCTTCTTTAAGTTCACGGCTGGAAAGACCGATATCACATCTTCCTTCTGCTACTGCAGTGATACCTGAGCCTGAGCCGGTGGGACTGTATGTAACAGGAATGCCGTTGTTTTCTTTAAATGCTTCGCCCAGAGCACCGATTACCTTTTCCATGGAGGTGGAACCGTCTGTGGAAACGGCTTTTGCATCTGCACTTACCGCTTCATTTTCATTTCCGTTTTCGCCTTCGTTTCCACTTCCGCTGCTGCCGCATCCGGTAAGAGCACAAGTAAACAGAAGTGCTGCAGTTAAGAAACCAATCATTTTTTTCATTTTCAAATCTCCTTTTTACATTCTGTTTGGTTTTTTTTTGTTTATTTTGTTTACGATGATAATATACCCATCTGATGTAAAATTAGTAATCAGATATATGTGAAATCGGTGTAAAATTAAAAAAAACGGGCATAACTTCTGCAAAATCCCCCAAATATCCCCCAAAAATATCCCCAATATCCTGCTCCAAGGGGATATAACAGAAAGAAATGCTGTTGTTTTATGGGGAAATATTGTCATTTGAGGGAGAATTTGCTATACTTTTTGCAATATCAAAAATCATGTACGTTGCAGTGGATACAGGGCAAAAAAAGAAGTTTTTGTCCTGTACTGTGGAGATAAACATGTTCAGATGTACTTTTTTGGCAGTCTTGATTGCTGTTTTTCTGTGCCGATTTGTTTTTCTTGGTACGGGTGTTTTTTGCAGAGGGGGGGTATCTGCTGAGCAGACACATTGCCTGTCCCCTGAGCAATCTGCTTTATCATATATCCATATAGAGGAGAAGACTGCTTCTCCTTGAGGGTGTCGACAAAGTCGCCCCCCTTTGTCAAAGCCTCATTTCATTCAAGGCTTTGACGAACAGACAAAAGGATAAAGCAGAAGTTCCAATGAAAAAAAGCCTTGAAACTTCTGCTTTTCCTCATGGGAAGTCAATTCCCACTGCGGATTCCATTTGGGAAACCCTTCGTTTCCCAACCCCTTCCGCATTTTCGAAAAGAGGATAAAAACGACTTTTTCGACAGATTGTAGGAGAAGACTGCTTCTCCTTGATGATATCCATTTATCAGACATAGCATACGCATCGGGAAGGAGAATGACAGATGAAGGAAAGGGCTTTGGGAAAACAAATTTGGCTTGCTTGCCTTGGGGTGAATTTGGCAGTTTCTCTGGTTTTGGGCGGTTGTGGTGCAGAGCCGTCTTTTTCGGCAAAGGCAGGAAAACAGACGCCTGTGGTAAAGGAAGTGACCTTTGCTGTTGTGGGCGACATTATGGTGCATGATTATCAGTACGAAGAAGCCTATGACCCTGTGACGCAGACCTATGATTTTTCCCATAACTTTCAAAATGTGAAGAAATATTTTGATGGCTATGACTTTGTGGTGGGCAATTTGGAAACGGTGTTTGGCGGCGGCAGTCCTTCTTCCTATCCGGTTTTCTCTACGCCTGACAGTTTTTTAGATGCGGTAAAAGATGCCGGTTTCAATGTGCTGACAACGGCAAACAATCACAGCATGGACGGCGGCGAAAAAGGCGTTTTGCGTACCCTTGACCTTTTAGATGAAAAAGGAATCGCCCACACCGGCACATATCGCAGCCAAGAAGAACGGGACAAGTGTTTCATTTTGGAAAAAAACGGCATTTCTGTGGCATTTGTGGCAGCCACATATGGAACAAACGGTATTTCTGTGCCAAAAGATTATCTCGTCAATCGTATAGACCATGAAAATTTCCTGAAAGACATTGCAAAGGCACAAAAGGAAGCAGATTTTGTGGTGGTGTTGCCGCATATGGGCATTGAGTACGAAAGAGCACCAAGAGCCGATGTAGAGCATTGGGTAGATGAAATGTTTGCACAGGGAGCGGATTTGGTTCTGGGCAGCCATCCCCATGTATTGCAGCCCATGGAATACCGTACCCTTGACCACGGCGAAGGCAAGCATGACGGATTTCTCATTTATTCCCTTGGGAACTTCATTTCCTCCCAGACTACACCGCCGAGAAATGCCTCTGTGATTTTACACATTACGGTAAAACAGATAGGAGATGCGGCACCGACAGTTTCGGCAGTTTCTTTTGTGCCCATTTGGACACAGTTCCGCAATGCGGCAAATGTAAATCATTTTATGGTACAAAGCGTGGAAGAAATGCTTACACTGCCGGAGGAAACAAAATATCAGGTCATTCGCCCGAAAGATGAAAAAAGACTGCGGGAAATCCATGAGGAAACGGCAAGTTTTCTTTTGCAGCGGGACGTTCCTTTGGAAGAGATAAAAGAGGAATACGACTTTCCTCTTTCATAAAGGAAACATAAAGATAAAGGAAACATAAAGGAAAAGCAGAAGGTTCAAGGCTTTTTTCATTGGAACTTCTGCTTTATCTTTTTGCCTGCCAAAGCCCTGTATGAAATAAGGCTTTGCCGACACTATATCATGAGGATTATTTTTTCAAAAACATAAACCCTGTGGTCAAAAGGTAGAGGACAAGTAGGAGTATGTCCAGTAAAAAAGTGCGTCCGGCATATTGTTGGTCATGGGCATCTCCCTGTTCTTTTGCGTCCTTTCGTATTTCTTTGGCAGACCATACACACAGCAAAATGGCTGCACCTGTCAATGCCCACAGTATGTTTATGGCAATGATATGTTCCGGTGCAAAGAAACGCAGTGTCATTCTGGCGATAATACAGACGATAATCAGAATATTGCCCAGTTTATTGCATAAAAGTTTCATGTATATACTCCTTTCTCTGCCCTTTTTGCGTTGGGGCAGTATGGATAAAGAGATGCGTTGATTTTTTATTTGTATCATACCGTATAAATGCCATATTGTCACTTTCTTTTTCTGCATTTTTTGGAAAAAACAGGGGAAAACGCTTTTTTTTTCACTTTTTTCGGCACTTTTGAAAAAAAACTGAGAATTTTTTTATAAAAATACTTGACGGATTGGTTGTCCTGTGGTAAGATACTAAACGTATCTGACGTAAGAAAACAGATTACACGCCGATGTGGCTCAATTGGCAGAGCAGCTGATTTGTAATCAGCAGGTTAACGGTTCGAGTCCGTTCATCGGCTTTTTCTTTTTTATGGGTGGATTCCCGAGCGGCCAAAGGGGGCAGACTGTAAATCTGTTGCGATAGCT
>JAHHTX010000050.1 GCA_020024255.1 Anaerotignum sp. | reverse complement strand
GTTTAATATGGCAGCTTATTACACAAATTTACATAAAAATAACTCCGATATACAAAAATAAAATAGTGTATAAGCGATATGTTTTTATGTGAATCAATAGATGTAGATGACAGTGTGCTAAAGGGATTTTACCTTTAAAAGCTGTCTATGTGTAATGTAGATTATGGAGTATCCCTATCCACTATATGCAGTATTTTGTATATATGCCGGCTCGTGTGGGAAAGAGCAGAGCATAAAACAGACTGTTGTTCTCCGGAATTTTTTCTTGCCTTCCATGGAAAAAAAGAGAACGGTACAGGGAGTATCCAAAATCATAAATATTATGTAAGGGGCACATCTAGAAAAAAGAAAAGAGGTAACGTCATGAGAAATTGGAAGATGAAGAAGAAATTGTACATAAGTTTTGGCTGTTTGATTGTACTATGTTTGCTCACTGCACTTGGAGGACTTTATGGTATGAAATCTTTGGATGAGCGTATCCAAGTTCTCATGGACAAGGCTTTGCCAAATACAGAACGTGTATGGAGAATCAGCCGAAATCTGCAAAGTGAAGGTGCTGACTTGTTAGTGGCGGTTGCAGAAGAGGACCCGGAAGAAAGCAGAAGATGGCTAGAAGAGGCGAATAAAGAAATAGAAGCAAACATTAAGCTGTTAGAAGAATTCAAAGAGAATTCGAGTTTAAATAAAAGTTATGTGGAAAAAATAGATGAATGTATTAAGAGACAGGATCCTTTCAGACAAGAATTTCACAGATTGGCACAGAAGCCAGATGAGGCTTCTCGTGTACAAGCCAAAAAAATATTGATGACAGAATTGATTCCTTTGCTTTCTGAAGAATCATCTCTTTTACAGGAGATGATAGCAGCGCAGAATGAATTAAGTCAGCAGCGTATGGAGCAAGTACAGAAACTGTATTTGACTTTGAGAATTACTTCTTATAGTTTGGTAATTGTTGCAATTATGATTAGTCTTTTCATCATGAGAAAGTTACTGCAGACCATTATCGTTCCTGTAAGTCAGCTGGAAACCGCAGCAGCAGCTTTGCGTAATGGTGATTTCAGTGCAGAAATTACATATGAAAGTCAAGATGAATTGGGCAGCACTTGTCATAACCTGCAAGAAAGCTTTGATGAACTGAGACGTATTATCTCTGTTACAAAAGAAGAATTGGAAACCATCAGCAAGGGTGACTTTACTATTCAGATTACAGAAGAATTCCCCGGCGAAACCCACTCAATTCAAGAATCCATTAAAAACTTGCTTGCACAGCTGAACTGTGCATTCAGCAATATCAAGATGGCATCTGAACAGATTGATAAGGGTTCTGATGAGGTTTCTAACGGTGCACAGGCACTGGCACAGGGCGCAACAGAACAGACAAGTACGGTAGATGAACTGTCTGCAAAACTTGAAGATGTTTCCAACAAGGTAACGTTCAACGCAGAACACGCTAAAAATGCAAGTGCACTTGCTTCGGAATCCGGTCAGTTGGCACATGAAACTTTAGCAGATATGCAGGAAATGATTCACTCAATGAACGAAATTTCTGCAAGATCTCAGGATATCAGTAAAGTGATCAAAGTAATCGAAGATATTGCATTCCAGACAAATATTCTGGCATTGAATGCAGCGGTTGAAGCAGCTCGTGCAGGCAGTGCAGGCAAAGGTTTTGCCGTAGTTGCAGACGAAGTGCGTAATTTGGCACAGAAATCCGCAGAAGCAGCACAGAATACCACAGCCCTTATTGAAAGTTCAATTGCAACAGTAAAAACAGGTGTGGATATTGCAAGTAAGACGAATACTTCCTTTGAAGCCTTGGCGAAGAAGGTTGAGGACGCAGTGGATATTATTGACGAAATTTCCATAGCATCTGTGGAACAGGCTTCCAATATTCAGGAAATTACTGCAGCAGTAGACCAGATTTCTGCTGTTGTGCAGACAAACTCTGCAACAAGTGAAGAAAGTGCGGCAGCAAGTGAAGAGTTGGCTTCTCAGGCTACTTTGATGAACCATGAGATTACTCGGTTTAAACTATTGGAGAAGAATACAATGGCAGCAGCAAACGATACCATGGAATATACTTCCTATGAAACTCCAAGTTATACACCGAGTTACACACCAAGTTATGTGCCAAGCTATGATATGGAATCTATGCCCATAGACAACAGTAAATATTAAGTTTAATCATAAAAAACGAAGGTTTTTGAAGTTACCCCAAAAGGGTAGACAAACTTTTGCATTAAAAATTGTTCAAGCTACCGAAAGGGCTTGCTATCTGTGTAAAACAGGCAGCAAGCCTTTTTGCTTTATTTGATTCGTTTTTGTTGGCTATCAAGTCCACCATTAGTTCTGCCTTGCAATGTACCATATACGCAAATTTTTACAGGTTGAATTTTTGAACAAACCAAAAGAAGTTTTCGATTTCAGCGTTATCCAAACAATTTTCCTTACGGCTCGTGATTCATGCTTTGTCGGATACACTGGCTTTAGATTTTGGATTACGAGCGTTTTCTGCTGATGGTGCACGCTCTTTCCAATTAAGGCTTATCAATTCTGTACGCAGGTGCTGATTTTCTGCTTTGTATCTATAAATGTTGCCGGAAAGAAACCGATATTATTATTAAGGAGTGATGCGTATGGATAATACAAAAGAGAGAGCAGAGGAGAGTATATTACACAACGCTGCAATTACTCTGCCTATGCAAAAAGATACTTTTGTATACAGCAGTAAAAAAGAAGATGCAGGCATTTATTCTCCGAAAGGATATGGGCAGTATAAGGAATTTGCCAAGAACCCCTCTGAACTGTCAGATAAAGAACAAAAGGAAGCACATAGGATTGCAAACAGTTGGAAGAACTTTGAAAAAGCACAAGAGATGGCTCTTTCAGACCGTACTTACATTGATACAACAAGAAATGCAAACATGGAAACAACAAATTTTGTTGTGGAAAAAAGAAGTCATCCTTATGAAAAGGAACATATGGAGTTGTTGCAAAATTTTATGGTGGAGGAACGAGAGGCTTATCGTCAGCAAATGAATAATGAAAGAATGATACGTGAATTTGTGAAAAAAGTACAAGAAGAAAAAGAATAATTTTTGTAAGGGAAAGGGGAAATCGTCTTTTCCAGACTGAAAAGAAAAAAGAAATGTCTGTTGTGCATAGGGAAAGGAAAAGAACGTTGATTGGATACAAAATTGGAGAAAGCGTGTTCTTTTTGGGCAGCAGATATTACTTTAAACAGCAAATTTTTAAAAAGCAGCAGAAGTTCCAATGGCAAAAAACATGAAACTTCTGCTTTTCCTTATGGGAAGTGAATTTCCACTGCGGAAGGGATAAAAATAACTTTTTCGACAGTCAGAGGTTAGGCAAATGCCTAACTTCTTTTTCTATAACAAGAAATTATTCTTCATCTAATTTCAATACACTCATAAATGCTTGTTGAGGTACTTCTACGTTGCCGATTTGACGCATACGTTTTTTCCCTTCCTTCTGTTTTTCCAGAAGTTTTTTCTTACGGGAAATATCGCCGCCATAGCATTTTGCAAGAACGTCTTTCCGCATGGCACTGATTGTCGTTCTGGCAACAATTTTGCTGCCAATGGCTGCCTGAATGGGAATCTCAAAAAGGTGTCTTGGAATTTCCTTTTTCAGTTTTTCACACATCTTTCTTCCACGGTCTATGGCAGAATCCTTATGGACAATGAAAGAAAGGGCATCTACAGGTTCTCTGTTTACCAGAATATCCAGTTTAACCAGTTCGCTTTCCTGATAGCCTTTCAGACTGTAGTCAAAGGAGGCATAGCCACGACTTCTGGATTTTAATACATCAAAGAAGTCATAAATGATTTCGTTTAGCGGAATTTCATAAGTCAACATGGCTCTGCTATCATCTAGATATTCCATACTGATATAAGTTCCACGTCGCTGCTGACAAAGCTCCATAATTGCACCAATGTAATCCTTTGGCATCATAATTTCCGCTTTGACAATGGGTTCTTCCATTTTTAAAATACGGGCAGGGTCCGGCATATTGCTGGGATTGGACAAATCCAAGGAAGTACCATCTGTCAGATATACTTTATAGATAACACTGGGTGCAGTTGTTACCAAATCCAAATTATATTCCCGTTCCAGACGTTCCTGTATGATTTCCAGATGCAGAAGTCCTAAGAAACCGCAACGATAGCCGAAGCCAAGGGCAACGGAGGTTTCCGGTTCAAAGAACAGAGAAGCATCGTTGAGTTGCAATTTTTCAAGAGCATCTCTAAGATCAGGATATTTTGCACCATCTACAGGAAACAGACCGCAATAAACCATGGGATTGACTTTTTTGTAGCCAGGTAATGCCTCGGCAGTGGGGCGTGCTGCATCTGTGACGGTGTCCCCCACACGTGTGTCTGATACATTCTTGATACTCGCCGTAAAATAGCCAACCATGCCAGCACGAAGTTCGTCTGCCGGCAGGAAACGACCGGGCCCAAATACGCCGACTTCCACGACATCAAATTCCGAGCCGGTTGCCATCATTTTAACTTTTGATCCTTTGCGAATGGTGCCGTCAAAGACACGCATCAGTACAATAACCCCACGATAGGGGTCATAAACAGAGTCAAAAATCAGAGCTTTTAAGGGAGCAGAGGAGTCGCCCTTTGGTGCAGGAATATCTGTAATAATCCGTTCCAAAACCTCTTCGATATTTATGCCGTTTTTAGCGGAAATTTCGGGGGCATCTGCCGCAGGAATCCCGATAATATCTTCAATTTCCTGTTTAGCCCATGCAGGATTTGCACTGGGTAAATCAATTTTGTTGATAACAGGCAAGATTTCCAGATTGTTATCCAGAGCAAGATATACATTGGCAAGGGTCTGTGCTTCAATGCCCTGTGCTGCATCTACAATCAAAATTGCGCCTTCGCAGGCAGCCAGAGAGCGGGATACCTCATAGTTAAAGTCAACGTGTCCCGGTGTATCAATAAGATTGAATTGATATTCTTCTCCGTTTTTTGCATGATAAATAAGACGCACTGCCTGTGATTTAATGGTAATACCTCTTTCTCGTTCTAAGTCCATATTATCCAGTACTTGCGCTTGCATTTCTCTGTCGGTCAGCAGACCTGTTTTCTGAATGAGTCGGTCGGCAAGTGTGGATTTTCCGTGGTCAATATGTGCCACGATACAAAAATTTCGGATATGGCTTTGTCTTGTATCAGACATCAGTTTTCCTCCCAATCTATCGTTATTCTAAATTATATACATTCATTTCAGTATACCATAAAAAAAAGAAAAAAGTCAAAAACAGATGAAAAAAATCATAAAATCCTTTTCAAAAACAGGGGAACAGAGTACCGACTATGTTATAATCGTTTGCGTCTGCCAAGATGCAAGAAAACACAGGAGGTGTTTAAATGAATAGTCTATCACATACAACTTGGGCATATAAATATCATATTGTATTTGTATCTAAACGCAGAAGACAGATAGTATAAGGAAAGCTAAAATCGGAAACTGGAAAAATATGAAGAAAATTATGTGAAAGGAAAGGTATTGAGATTATTCTGGTAGAAAGATGTCCGGATCATATTCATATAAAAACCCCTTATAGGGGTGGGGCAAACCACCCGATAGGCGGGTGGTCAGCCTGTAGAAAAAGCATTCTTCCTCTTTTTTGTAAAAACAGCTATTCTTTAATAGCTGGGGTTGGTACGCATAGCTTCCAATGTGCGTGTCAACAGTGTATCCAATTCCCAGCCCAGCCGTTCTGCACCAAGACGAATGGTGTCACGGTCACAGCCTGCGGCAAAGGATTTGTCCTTGAATTTCTTTTTCAGGGATTTTAACTCCATATCCTGTACGCTTTTGGAAGGACGCATTTTTGCTGCTGCACCAATAAGTCCCGTTAGTTCGTCTACGGCAAAGAGAATCTTTTCCATTTCATGTACCGGCTCTACATCGCAACAAATGCCATAGCCATGGCTTGCTACTGCATGAATCAAAGCCTTGTCCAAGTCCAATTCCCCCATGATTTCTTGACATTTGATGCAGTGTTCTTCCGGATAGCGTTCAAAATCTAAATCATGAAGAAGACCCACAATGCCCCAAAAATCAACATCTTCAGCATAGCCAAGTTCTTTTGCAAAATATCGCATGACCCACTCCACAGTCTCACCATGCTGTATATGAAAAGGTTCTTTATTATACGTTTGCAGTAATGCGAAGGCTTCTTCTCTTGTGATTTGTTTTCCCATAGCTTAACCTCTTTTCTGTGTGATTGAATGTAAAATTGTGCTTATATTTGTACATTATATCGGGAAAAACAGAAAAAAACAAGTCTTGTTTTAGCAAAAGAAGGATGCCCAAAGGCATCCTCCTTGTGACAGTATGCGGTTTTATCTGCAGGAATGACAGTTCTGGCCATTCTGCCCATTTTTTCTGCGATCTCCATCACAGCAGTCATAATCGCCGCAGCCACATCTTTCTTCTTTTCCACAACCGTTATCGTTTGTTCTGTAGCAGCTTGGGGAACTGACACCGTCACCCATTGCACAACAGGAGTGAGGTTCGGAAGTAGGGGAGAACAAATCCAGAGGGAATGCCATGTGGTCGAAGTTGCGGCAAGGGTCGCCATTGCTTGCTGGTTTTTTGAATTCTTCGGGAATACATCTTCCGTGAGATTCCACAAGCATATTGACGGTACGGAACATCTTGATAATGGTAAATAGACCCAGAGTGACATCAACGGCAATGGGTGCATGTCTGTATGAACCGCTTTTGTCCTGTTCTTTTCCATAACCACAGCCGCTGTTGCAGTCGTTATGACAGTCACAGCCACAGTTACAACCACAGTCACAGCCATTCCAATGAGAATACCGCAGCTCTGCTGACAGACCCACAGCCTTGCCTTCTGCAATGACAAAGGGGCCGCCGTGCGAATTGCCACAACAATCATAGAGGTCTGTGCTTGTTGTCACATCAGATTCTGTAGAACCGTAAAGGGTTACTTTTAAGTTGTAAGAACTTGTTCCGTCTACACAGCCAATAGGGCAGCCATCTGCACGTCTAAATTCCAGAGTATAGCGGAATACATACCGCAATTCGATGTCCCAACACCCTTCCTGCAAGCCGTTGGGGGTTTTCCGTAGAATGTCAATACGGCTCAGTTCTACGTTACACAGGTTGACACTGGCTGCATTGGCAGGGGGAATAATAATGTCTCCGTCACAGAGCATATCGTCGCAATGTCCCACCTGACAATCAGCAACTCTTGCAGGTCCTAAAATACTTCCGGTTAAGCATTTTTGCACACGACACTGGTCAAAGATTTTCTGGGCGATGATGCAGGCTTCTCCACGGTCATTTCCGCAGTTTCCACACCCACAGCTACAGCTTCTGCTGTTAATGTCTAAGGTGTTTTCAAATTCTAAAGCTCCCATAAAAGACAACCTCCTTGAAATTGATTTTGATTTCTGTATATAGTATGTGAAAGGAGAAAATGGGTGCTTACTTTGGAAAAAGAAATAGGACAATAAAGAAACCAGTGGCTAGAAACTAATGTTTTGAAACTCCGTCCTACCCCTTATGAAGAAGTTCTTCCCTTGACCGATTTATGATTATCTTTCATAAAGTTTGCAATATAGTGCTTCTTTTCGGTCTGCCTTTAAAGGAAATTCTTTTCGGATTATTTCTGCTTCGGTAATGTCTATATCACAGACACCGAGAGATTCTTTCTCATTTAAGTGCAGAAGAATTTCTCCTGTAGGGGAAACAAGCATACTGTCTCCGGAATAGGTCAACGTCTTATCTTTGCCAGTGCGGTTTACGCCTGCAATAAAGCATTGGTTTTCGATAGCTCTTGCTTGCAGCAGTGTTTTCCAGTGGGAGATACGTGCGACAGGCCAGTTGGCAATAATGGTAATCAGTTGGCTTTCTGTGGACACTGCCTGAAAAATTTCAGGGAAACGTAAATCATAACAGACAAAGGGACTTATGGGAATACCTTCGATTTTGCAGAAGGCAGGAGTATCTCCGCCTACATAATGTTTTGCCTCTGCACCAAATGAAAATGGGTGTATTTTTGCATAATCTGCCTGTATTGTTCCGTTTTTATCCAAAATGATACAGTGGTTTTTCGCTGTGCTGTTTTCCAGAAAAATCATACCAAATATAATTGCAAGATGATGTTTTTTTGCTTCTTCCTGAAAGAAAGTAAGAGTAGGGGCGTTTTCGTGGGTTTCTCCATAAAGAGTAGGGGACATGGTAAATCCCGTTAATGTCATTTCGGGAAATATCACCAAATCTGCCTGCTGTCTTGCGGCTTCTTCCATCAGTACCTGACAGCGTTTTTTTGCAGGCTCTTTCTGTTCAAATCCCATATCTATCTGTGCCAATGCAATTTTCATATACAACTCCTCCTATCTTTATGTCTTTATGCTTTCCAAGTTTTCCATATTTCAGGGTGGTATCCCAGTGTGAATTGACTGCCGTTTCTGACAATGGGTGTAGCAAAAAGGGCAGGATTTTCAAAAAGGGTAGATTCCCGTTTTTTTTCGTCAATGTAATCCATGTATAAAGATTCATATGCTTTTGCTTTGCGATTTATCATATCTTCCACGTCCAGACAGCTTTTGGCTGCCTCAAATACACGCTTGCTCATGCCGTATTGGTGGATATCAATGGATTGGAAGGGAATTTTCCGTTCTTTGAAATAACGTTCTGCTTTTTTGGTGTCAAAACATTTTTTTCCACCATAAATTTGTATCTGCATTACTTGGATTCCTCCTTCTTTTTCTTGTTTTTATTTTACCTTATGGTGGCAAAAGACACAAGACAAAGAAGGAGATTTATGCTATACTGGGACAAATTACAGAAAGAAAGGTGGAGGAAAAGATGAAATTGATTTCATGGAATGTAAATGGTCTGCGTGCCGCAGTAAAAAAAGGATTTGCAGATTATTTTAAAGAAACAAATGCAGATATATTTTCCCTGCAAGAAACAAAATTGCAGGAAGGACAGATAGAGTTGGACATGGAAGGATATCACCAATATTGGAACTATGCAGAGAAAAAAGGCTATTCCGGTGTAGCCGTTTTTACCAAAGAAGAACCTCTTTCCGTAGCCTATGGTTTGGGCATGGAGGAGCATGATAAAGAAGGTCGTGTCATTACTTTGGAATTTCCGCAGTTTTACCATGTGACTGTATATACCCCAAATTCTCAGCAGGAAAACGCAAGACTTGCCTATCGTATGGAATGGGACGATGCCTTTCGGCAATATGTGGCAGAGTTGGATAAAAAAAAGCCGGTGATTCTTTGTGGTGATTTAAATGTAGCACATGAAGAAATTGATTTGAAAAATCCGGCAGCTAATCGCAAAAATGCAGGCTTTACCGATGAAGAAAGAGGAAAGTTTACAGAACTTTTAAATGCAGGATTTGTAGACAGCTTCCGTTACTTCTATCCTGATTTGACAGGAGCATATTCTTGGTGGAGTTATCGTTTTCGTGCAAGGGAAAAAAATGCCGGGTGGCGTATCGACTATTATGTGGTTTCTGAAAAGCTGAAAAAAAATATGACAGATGCCAAGATTCATCAGAATGTTATGGGATCTGACCATTGTCCTGTGGAGTTGGACATTACATTATAAATGAAAATTGAAAAAAAAGAGCTTGTTGTTCCAAAAGAATGACAGGCTTTTTTTGGTAAATGAAATATCAGCGGATAGACACTGTATTGTGGAAAAAGGAAATGTCTTCGGAAAAAGGTGTTGACAGTTTGGTTTTGTGTGTTATAATAAAAAATGTAAAACGTAGACGAGGACAGTAGTCCTTTTCGGACGGGCAGAGAGGGATACCTTGCAGAAAGTTTTTTCTGTATTGGTTGAGAGTATCCTGCGTTTGAAAAGTGTATGAATACCACCTCTGAGTTGCCCTAATCCGGCACGGTGACACCGTTATCGTCCTAAATGAGTGGTTTTATAACAAAAAGGGTGGAACCGCGGGAGATATGACTCTCGTCCCTTTTCCGAAAGGAAATTGGACGGGTTTTTTTATTGCAAAAAAACCTCCATTTCCAAGATGTGTATGAAAATTGGTAAAAGGAGTGAATAGATATGAAAATTACATTGAAAGATGGCGTTGTAAAGGAATTTGATTATGCAGTATCTGTACTGGATATTGCAAAGGCAATCAGCGAAGGTTTGGCAAGAAATGCTTGTGCAGGTATTGTAGATGGAGAAGTAAAAGACTTGCGTTTTGTTGTAGATAAAGATGCAGAAGTAAGCATTTGCACATTTGAAGACGAAGCAGGAAAAATGGCATTCCGCCATACAACTTCTCATATTATGGCACAGGCGGTAAAGAGATTGTACCCTGATACAAAACTGGCAATTGGCCCTTCTATCGCAGATGGTTTTTACTACGATTTCGACAGAGATAAGGCATTTACACCAGAAGAACTGGAAGCTATCGAAGCAGAAATGAAGAAAATCGTGAAAGAAGATTTGCCTATTGAACGTTTTGAACTGCCCCGTGCAGAGGCAATCAAATATATGGAAGACAGACAGGAACCATACAAAGTAGAACTCATTCAGGATTTGCCTGAAGATGCAATCATTTCTTTTTACAAACAGGGCGATTTTACAGACCTGTGTGCAGGTCCTCACCTGATGAGCACAAAGCCTGTTAAGGCAGTGAAACTCACATCTGTTGCTGGTGCATACTGGAGAGGCAGCGAAAAGAACAAAATGCTTTCCCGTATCTATGGTACAGCTTATCCAAAGGCATCTGAACTGGAAGCATATCTGACCATGGTAGAAGAAGCAAAGAAACGTGACCACAGAAAACTGGGCAAGGAATTGAAACTGTTTACGATGCTGGACGAAGGCCCCGGTTTCCCCTTCTTCCTGCCTAATGGTATGGTACTGAAAAATACTCTGTTGGAATATTGGAGAGAAATTCACAAAGAAGCAGGTTATGTAGAAGTTTCTACACCCATTATCCTGAACCGTGACCTTTGGTACAGAAGTGGTCACTGGGATCATTACAAAGATAATATGTATACAACAGTAATCGACGACGAAGATTATGCCATAAAACCCATGAACTGTCCTGGCGGTATGCTGATTTACAAGCAGGATATGCACTCCTACAGAGATTTGCCTTTGCGTATGGCAGAAATTGGTCTGGTACACAGACATGAAAAGAGCGGTGCATTGCACGGTTTGATGCGTGTACGTTGTTTCAATCAGGACGATGCACATATTTTTATGACAGAAGATCAGATTACAGATGAAATTAGCAATGTAATTAGACTGATTGACAGTGTATATAGCCTGTTTGGTTTCAAATACCACATTGAATTGTCTACAAGACCCGAGGACAGCATGGGTACAGATGCAGAATGGGAAGTGGCAACAAACGGTCTGCGTGATGCGTTGGAACGGAACCATATTGCATATACAGTAAACGAAGGTGATGGTGCATTCTACGGCCCTAAAATTGACTTCCATCTGGAAGACTCCATTGGAAGAACATGGCAGTGTGGTACAATCCAGTTGGATATGCAGATGCCTGAAAGATTTGAACTGGAATACACAGCAGCAGATGGCAGCAAGAAACGTCCTATCATGATTCACCGTGTATGTTTCGGCTCTATTGAGCGTTTCATCGGTATCCTTATTGAACACTTTGCAGGTCAGTTCCCTACATGGCTGTCGCCTGTACAGGTAAAGGTACTGCCTATTTCCGAAAAATTTGCTGATTATGCAAAAGAAGTTGCGGATAAACTGGACGCAGAAGGTATCCGTGTACAAACAGATAACAAAGCAGAAAAGATTGGTTACAAAATCAGAGAAGCAAGAAATGAAAGAGTACCTTATATTATCGTAGTAGGGGAAAAGGATCAGGAAGCCAAGAAAGTTTCTCTGCGTTCCAGAAAGAACGGCGAAGAAGGTCAGGTTGATTTGGCTGATGTTATTGCAAGAATCAAAGAAGAAATCAGAACAAGAGCTTTGAACTAAGTCGAAAAATCGCTAATTACCTTATATTAGGGGAAGGAAGGGACTTGTCGAAAAGGATAAGTCCCTTTTTGTATACGCAAAGAGGCAAGAGATGAAGAAACAAATCGACTGGCAGCAGATGGCGGAATACTGACCATTATGTGCTGTATGCTTATGGGTTGCAAACCGGAAAAAAGTAGAATATCATAACAGCCCCTGTGTAATGTTTTAACATTCGTCATATTTTAATCATCAGGAAAAGCACCAAAAAAGTTGTCTATTTATAGTATAAAGATATAAGCTTTTTTGGGGGGACGTCTATGGGATATTATACTGTAGAAGGCGGGAGGAAAATCGGTGGAGAGTACACGGTGCATGGGAGCAAAAATGCGGTACTTCCGATTTTGGCTGCTACGCTTTTGGCGGCAGATGAGGTGGTTTTGGAAAATTGCCCGTTGATTTCCGATTTTTATGCATCTTTGGAAATCTTAAAAAGCCTTGGGTGCAGTGTAGTTTTAGAGGGAAACACAGTAACAGTAGACAGCGTACACATTTCTTCCTGCGAAATTCCAGAAGAACAAGTATCTTGTATGCGTTCGTCTATATTATATTTAGGGGCACTGCTTGGCAGAAAAAAAGAAGCAAAGCTGGGACATCCCGGTGGATGTGTCATTGGAAAACGTCCCATTGACCTGCATTTACGGGCTTTTGAGAAGATGGGCGTGGAGATTACGGAAAAAGATAACATTTTTTTCTGTAAATCCCCAAAACTTTTGGGATATGATATTTATTTGGAATTCCCAAGCGTAGGTGCGACGGAAAATATTTTGCTCCTTGCTGTGAAAGCAGAAGGTACGACTGTAATACACAATGCAGCAAGAGAACCGGAAATTATATGGCTTGCCAAATTTCTTCGTGCCTGTGGTGCAGAAATTTACGGAGAAGGTTCGCCAACCATTATGATTGAAGGTGTACGAAAACTTCATGGTGCATATTTTTCCATTCCTTTTGATCGCATTGAAGCAGGTACTTTTTTATGTGCATCTGCCATTACAGGAGGAGAAATCTATCTTTACGGAGCGGAGAAGCAGTATATGGAAAGTACTCTGGAAATTTTGGATCAAATGGGATGTGGGCAGCGGGCAGACGAAAATGGTATTTTTTTGCAGGCACCAAAACGTATTTTATCGGATTTTACATTGCGAACAGGGCCGTATCCTGCTTTTCCTACAGATATGCAGCCGCTTATGATGAGCCTATTGACATTAGGTAAGGGAACTTGTATGATTAGTGAAACAGTATTTGAGGCACGTTTCCGCCATGTAAATGAATTATGTAAAATGGGGGCGGATATACGGATGCAAGGTCAAAATGCGGCAGTGTTTGGCGTAGAAAAACTGTATGCAGCTGAAGTTGTAGGAACAGATTTGCGTGGGACAGCAGCACTCTTGCTTGCATCTCTTGCGGCAGAGGGGAAAAGTATTGTGCATGGTGCAGAATATATGGAACGTGGCTATGAAAAAATAGAAGATGTACTGACTTCTTTGGGAGGAAAGGTACATCTGATTTCCTAGAAGGATGGTGGGTATGAAAAAGGGGAAAAGCGGGAAAAGGCAAACAGGAGAGGAAGACAGAGTCAGGGAATTGGAATATTACCATCCAAAGAAAAGAAAACAGATTCCACAAAAGTATATTGTGGGTGCGGCACTGGTGCTTTTGGCAGGCACAGCGGTTATGTTTTCTCCTGTGTTTACGGTAAAAGAAATTCGCTTGGAGCATTCCAAAAATTTTACAACAACAGAATTGGCAGATGAAATTGGTCTTGCAAAAGGGGATAATATGATACTATTTTCAAGGCTTAGAGCAGAAAATATACTAAAAAAAAATCCCTATATCCAACATGCAGATTTGATTATGGAATTGCCAAGTACGATGGTTATTTCATTAACAGAACGGAAGGTAAGGGCATATATACCTTATATGGACTCTTACCTATACATAGATGAAGAGGGGCGGGTGTTAGACATACAGGACACCTATGAGCCGGGACTTCCTTTGGTAGAAGGTCTGCAATTTTCAGAGTTTCATCTGGGAGATATCATTGAAGTGGAAAATGCAGAATCTCTTCGTATTATGCTGCAGATTTCCCAGATGGTAGAAAAGTATGACTTTAAGAACACAGAAGTAACATTAGATGTTTCTGATCATCAGAATATACATGGTCATGTGGGAAATGTACAGGTGCTTTTGGGGACTATGGACAATATGGATCAGAAAATCCGAACGATAGCGGAATTTGTAAAGGTACGTCCAAAGGAAGATCGAGGAAGCATTGATTTGCGTGACCCAAGCAAACGAATTATATTTCAATATTTGACTTAGAATGAGGATAGAGAATTTTTTAACATAAATGCCTTGTTTTATAAGATATTTACAAAAGAAAAAAAGGTTTTTCGGAAGAAACCA